>NZ_KV817559.1:71213-71712 GCF_001814685.1 Prevotella sp. HMSC077E09
TTGCAAAGATAATACTTTGTTACCGAATAACAAGTGTTTTTAATGAAATATTCTTCTTTCTGCATTATCTAATGCTGTTTGTCGTTGGAATAGGGCTATACCCCTCGTCCTTGCTTCTTCTTTCTGCTCGCTTGGTTTCTCAATTTGCGTTGCCATGCTGTTTCGGCATAGTCATCGCCTTGTGCGGATGGTGTAATCAAATCGTCCACACGAAAATGAGGGTCGTAAAATCGCTTAAATGCTTCCTTTGCACATAGGGAAAGGTTCTTTGTGATATGTAGCCAATCCTCGTCTTTGACCTTGATGAGGTTGGAAACCTGCCCGTAGAACCTTCCTGTATGCTGGAGTATGGCAATGGCTTCTCTCTCATTGTCGGTCATTTTTGGAACGGCTGTAACTTCTCCGTTAAGGAGTATCTCACGGCAGTAGTCGGAGAACTTCCGCCCCGTGATTTCCGCCCTTGATTTGATACGCTGCTTTTCCTCTAAGGTGCATCTTA
>NZ_KV817559.1:71812-75070 GCF_001814685.1 Prevotella sp. HMSC077E09
TGCTCTTCCTTATTCTGTTGCTGCCATCGGGCAGTCTTTCCTTTGTTTTTGTTCATATAAGTTTCCTTGAAAGTTAATCATTATAGATGATTTGTTGTTGTTTAATTCCTGAATGCTGACCGATGAGAACGGAGTGATTACGGTCTAATCTCCCCGACAGTCTGACGAGGGGAGCAAAAGCAGTTTGTGGGTACAAACTGACGTCTTGCAATGTCAGCTAACGTTCTGTTTACGCACAAGGCGTTTTGCAGTCGAAAAGTGAATGCCGTGCATTCCATGCCTGACTGCGTTCGTGATACTCCCACCGTTCTGTATGTTCAGTAAACATTCAATAGTGAATTCTATTAAAAAGAGGTGAGAATGGTTAGTGAAAAGGTTGTCCCTTTTCCAGCCCCCCTCGCCCCCTTCCACTCTGTTTACAGTCTTCTCCATTTCTCTATGTCCTCACCGTATTCCTCCAGATGTAGTAGGCGCACGGTGTTCTCCACGAAACTTGAAAGGTTGCTGCCCCTGTCGCCCAGCCTGCGCACGATGAAGTCGGCACGCTCCTGTGTCCCCCTGCTCAGATAGACCGCCTTTCGGTCACTCAACTTGGTCGGCACAAGGTAGGCTTGCTTATAGGCTTCGAGCGTTTCCTTTCTCATCTTGGCACTGATGCGCCTTTGAACGGTTGCGTTCTCCGATTTCTGTGCAGGTTCAGAGTGCGCGGTATTCTCTATGTCCTGCTTGTTTGGGTCTTGAAAGTTCTGGCTCTCCTTGCCCGAAGTTCGGCAATGAGATATTCAGACGAACCTTCAATTTGGTTGAGTCCTAAATATTGCTTGGTGGAATGGATTGTATTCTCCATTCCCTCGTTACTGACTTTTTTCTTTTCCATTTCTTTATCTCATTTTATGTTTGACTTGTTTTGATTTTCGGTTTTGATTTTGCTCCGTAACCGACATCCGTGTCCGTTCCTGCACTTTCTGCTACTCCTGTTTACGCATACGACTGACATGAAACTCATTGAGGTCTTTGAAGCCTTTGTAATGTACGGACATATCCTCCACCTTGAAACCTGCCCTTACAAATTCTTGCACGGTTCTCTGTCCTGCTTCATCATTGTCAAGGAAGGCACAGATATGGGTCAGATATCGGTCGTTCAGATAACAGACTGTTCTCGCCAAATTACTCACGGAGTTCATCACAAGGCAGTGGTTGGCTACCTCTTCTTTCATTGAAAGAAAGGACAGAAAGTCCATAAATCCCTCAAATACATAGACAGGCTTTGTCTTGTCTGTTGTGTGTTCTGATTGTCTGCTGCGAGTATAGGAGTAATGTCTTTCGGTGCGATTGTTCCTTTGAACGAACCGTTATCTCGAAGTTCATACCCTCCCGATAGATTGGCAAAGGCAATGGCTTGATAGCACCTGCCCCTTACCTCATAGCTGATACATTTGAGGAATGGCTCTGCATTTTCCAAGTTGATACAGCGCACCTTTGTAAGCAGCCCTCCAATCGCATACAGAGGTCGATAATACTTCTGCCCCTGCCTTCGGCATAGTCTATCCAGAGGTTCTTCTCTGTGTCCACCTTGAAGCTCGGATGTATTTCTGCACGAAGCGGTGAACGATACAAGGCATAGGAAGGTGTTAGTCTAATAGGCTTGATGCCTTTCCTTTCAAGATACTCCACAATGGGGTATCGCTTGATGAGTAATAAATCTTCTTCTTTCATTGTGATATGTTTTAATTGAATTGATTGAATAATTTTTGTTTGAATGCCAATGGTGTGTTTGAATGATATTTGAATGGTACTTGAAAGAATTTCTCTTTTCCAAAGTTTTCCCTCCAAACTTTTTCATCTTTTTTCTTACTACATACTATTTTATTGTAAGTTGTTGATAATCAATACAGAATTGTAGTAAATGACAATACTATACACCCTACTACATCAGACTACTACAACTGTCAAGCAAAGGACAGGGTAGTATCTTCCTTATCTTATACACATAGACAGGACTGCCACCGCCACGCCTCTTGCTCACTTTCTCAAAGCCAGTCCTTTTAAGGGCTTCTCCCATACGTTTGGAAGTCAGGGGCTGCCGTGTATAGATACCCAGATAGGTAAGGATTTCCGTAGTGGTCATATAGGAGCAACGGGGATTATCATCAGTCGGTTTCTCGAAGCAGCGCAACAGAAGTTCTGTTTCTGCGGTCTGCACTTGGAAGTCCTCGCTCTCCCTGTATAGTTCCGTGATTTCATCATCGTCAAACCAATAGCGGAAACCTGCGTTTAGCAGGGCTTTGGCTTCCGTATAGACACTGTCCATAGATATACTCTTTGCCCTCTCAATGTCAATGGACAGCACTTCAAAGGGCAGAAACCGTCTGCTGCCTGTCGGGTCTGTAAGGAAGTCGTTGTCGTTCACTGATGCCACAAAACTTGCCAAGTGGGAATATTCCTCGACATACTTGTCGTAGGGCATGCGGTACTTGACCATCGGGTAGGTGATAAGGTTCTTCAGTTCGTTCTCGTCACGTTTGTTGAGTGCTTTGAGCTGGTCGTCGATATTTACGATAAGATTCTGTCCGATATAGGTGAGCGTGTCCTTCTCCTGCGGATAGATCTTTCCTGTATAGCTGTAACCGTGCAGGGCAGGCGGACAAAGCAAGTCCAAGAATGTAGTCTTGAACTTTCCCTGCTCGGCTGTCAGCACGAGGCAGGTGTGGTTACGGCACTCACGGTCGTCCATTGCGTTTGCAACCACTGCTACGAGCCATTTGGTGAGGTACGGTAGCCACTTGTCGGCGTTGTGCACGATGACGCAACTTGCCAGTCCGGGAATGGCTTTCAGTGAAAAGGAAGAAGCATCATTACTACTTTCATTATCACTGCGACAGTCTTTGTTTCTACTGTTGTTACAACCAATATCTATCAAGGGCAGTTGCTTGAAACACTCCTGTATGGGGTTGATGCGTGGAGAGAAACTGTTCTCGATGATGGAGTACAGGTTATCCGATGAGGTTATTATCCCGATGTCATTGTCTATCTCCCTGCGGAGCGTATTGATTTCATAGCGACCCACTTTTGAGAACAGAGCATCGTTTTTGCCACGATACTCGGTTCTTCCCAACACCGTGTTATATCTGAACTCATAGTGAGTGGAGAGATAGGCTTCTATCTCCGAGTTCTTGGAAAACTTCCTTCTTGTATGAAGTTCGCTGTTTCCGCCCTCAGATTTGCCTTTATCTGCATTCTTCTTCATTATATGCTTGG
>NZ_KV817559.1:75170-75744 GCF_001814685.1 Prevotella sp. HMSC077E09
CAAGCATTCGGAGAGTGCTTGCATAATGTTGCGCACATTGGCAATGAATTTCTCACGGATTTCAGGTAGGAAACTGTCGGAAAGCATGGATTTAAGCCCCAAACAAGAGGACAAGTATAGAAATGATGCAAGAAAGGAATGTGTTTATTTGCTCCAATCTGAATAGCATTGCGTCAGATAAAACGGATATGATAAAATGGAGTATGGAGGCAAAGAAAGAGAGCGACAATCCTTTTGTCTTTTCCTTGTTTTTCCCTGCATTTCCTTGCTGCTCTCTCGTGCTTTGAAGTATGGCAAACACTCCCTACTTTTGCAGGCAGAAACGTGCGATGAAGCGCAAGACGAACAAAGGTATTATCGATACCAATAAGACAGAATTACAAACAAAATAATAATAAAACTATGGGATATTTTATCATTACGGATTCAAATTGGGCAAAACTGAGAAATGAGATTCTCAGTTTTGCCGAGACATGCCACAAGGCTTTCGGAGAAAAGAGCAAGCACACCGATTGGCTACACAATGGTGATGTGTGCAGGCTGCAGTTTAAATTAGTAAATGCGACAGTCTCCG
>NZ_KV817560.1:0-14788 GCF_001814685.1 Prevotella sp. HMSC077E09
TATATGCTTATCCACACTAAATATCTACTGTCCCTTTTTATCTGCTTGATTACCAATGGCACCACCGATAACAGCTCCTCCCACCATACCTATGATGGTACCTATGTCAGAGCCTCTTGGACCATCGCTCAAACCTCCTATGGCCGAGCCGAGAATAGCCCCCAGTCCGCTACCCGTATAGGCACCGCTACCGGTATAGGTACCACAACTGCTCAATAGCAGAACCGTGCCTACGGTCATGATGAAAGTCTTCCTCATATTTGTTCTTCTTAATACTGATGCAAAGTTACAGTATTATGTGTTAATAAATTTGTTTTTTCCCTATGAAATAGTAGGGTTTCCCCTAAAAGTAACATAAGGGTAAGTATAAAGATCTTCCCCAAACGTGTTTGCTTGTAGCTTATTGACCTTTGGTTAACGCACACAGTTACTAACGGCTTTTTATGTTTTAATTAACGCTTAGTTGTGTGGTTACTAACGCTTAGTTATCAACTTAGTACATGTTAGTTACAAGACGGCTCTTTCCAGCTTAAGTAAAGCTATTTTCCGGTCGATGCCACCGGCATAGCCTATGAGGTTTCCATTGCTGCCTATTACTCGGTGGCAGGGAATAAAAATACTTATAGGGTTGTGGCCAATGGCATTCCCAACGGCTTGTGCCGAAAAAGTGTTGCGACCTTGTTGATGGGCCCACTTATTGCCCAAGGCCCCATAAGTGGTAGTACAGCCGTAGTTGATATGGCTTAAAAGTTGCCATATCTGCTGCCTGAATAGAGTACCATCCGGGGCAAGAGGAGGCATGTGCAAAGGCCTCTGTCCCAAGAAGTAACTATCGAGCCACCGACAAGCATCTTGCAGTATGGGGGTATTACCAAAATGGGTATTAGGGGGTATGGTTGAGCCAAAATGCTGTTGGCCGTTAAACCATAGTCCGGTAAGCGCACGATCGTTGCCACATAGGGTGATGGGGCCGAGTGGCGAATGGTAAAGATAGAGGTAGTACATGGGCTGCAAACAGTATAATGATAGATGACAAAGGTAAGCATAAATGGTGAGCTTATAAACGATTGCACCTAACAGAATAAGGTGCCAAAAGGGCATAAACGTGGAGATGAAGTAATAAAAGAGGTTAAAATAATGATATGAGTCACATTTGTGACCATGGCGGTGCATGGTGGGCACTATCTTTGTACTTACAACAACCGGGTGATAAGACCAAACCTTACATGTAGGTGGCCTTACCCGATGGTACTATTTTAAATAAAAACAACACGATATGGCACATGGACACGATGTTCTCCACATGATGGAGGGCCACAGTTATCCCACGAAAGAGAGTCTTGTAGAGGCTATTATCGAAAAATTTGGTAGCGATGAACGTTTCCATACTTGCTCTGCTGAAGGTGTGGATGCTGCCGAATTGGTCGATTTCTTAGCCGAAAGAGGCAAGTTTATACCTACTGCAAAGAATGGCTTTACAGTAGATACGGGTAAAATTTGTAATCACTAATAAAGAAACAAATAAGCTATGATTAAAATTTATGGAATGAAAACCTGCCCAGACTGCATGGCAGTAGATAAGCAAGCAGAGGGCAACAACCGTTACGAGGTAATAGATATTGGTGACCACGTAAAATATTTAAAAGAGTTTTTGTATTTGCGCCATAACTCTCCGGCTTTTGCTGAGGCTCGCGAAAAGGGGTATATTGGTATACCCTGCTTTGTGTTAGAAGATGGTACTGTGACCCTCGACCCCGAAAAGGCTGGGTTGGGGAGTGAGCAGCACGAGGCACCATCGTGCAGACTCGATGGCTCAGGGTGCTAATCATCACCTACTTAATCACTACAAGCGCTGAATCATTGTTGTTCATCTGTTGAATAGAATGATTCAGCGCTTTCTATTTTATTGGCGTATAGTGTGTGTTGATGGTCTTATAATGGGCTTCCGGGCAAACCGGCTGAAGTAGTTGAGGCAGCTGTCGCGCCACTCTTGAGCATTAGCAAGTTGGCGTGTCAGCAGTGTGTCTACTTGTTGCCAACGCATGTTATCTATGTAAGGGTGCATGTCGTTATGCCACCAGCTGCGGTATTGTGCCACTTGCGCCACTCCACTGTTATAATGGTGGCACAGCTCTTGCCACAGTGTACGCCCCGATAACATGCGGTGTGTCCACGCCACATGGTGAAACCATAGGAGGTATCTCTCCGGACAGCTGTCTAACTGCTCATAGAGTGCAGCATAGTGGGGTGGATATTGGGCCGTGGCACCGCTGCCGGTAGCTACAGTACGGTCGAACCCCAACCCCAAGGTATCGGCCCGGTGATAGTAGGTAGGGCACCATTCCAAAGGATATTTTGGATTAAACCCTCCCGGTTCGGGACCGTAGTGATGGTCGAATCGGAAGATGTGGTGCAGTCCTAAGGGCATCATATAATCGGTGCAGGTTTCGTGGCTCGACAACATAACATGGCAGAGCTGCTGCTCTTGTTCGGTAGGAAGTTTGAAGGTTTGTCGGCTCCACTCTAAGGCAATATTCTCGGCCGATAGTTGTGGATTCCAAGCCAGCCTGCCAAAGGCATACCAATTGGCTTGTGAAAAAGGATGACCGCACCAATTGTCGGTATCACCGGTATTAGCCACACCGGCTATTCCCACAAGCATAGAGGGCCTCACATAGCTTAGAAACTCTTTCCACATAGGGGCTAAATATACCAAGTGTTTGCTTTGCCCTAAGTATTCTTGCGTGATTTGCAACTCGCCCATCTGTGGGGTATGGTGCATGCGGTAGAAGATGGGGGCAAAGGGTTCGCGTGGTTGAAAGTCGAGCGGTCCGTTTTTAGACTGTAATATCACGTTATCCGCCATTAGACCATCCATCGGTTCAAATTCCGATACAGCTTGTTTTACACGGTCTTCCCCTTTATGATGGGCACCATACACAAACGATCTCCAGATGACACTACCTCCGAAAGGTTTTAGAGCGTTGGCCAGCATATTGGCTCCATCGGCATGTGAGCGCCCATAGTCACCCGGTCCGGGTTGTCCCTCGGAGTTGGCTTTTACCAAGAACCCGCCAAAATCGGGGATGAGTGCATAGATTTCTTTCGCTTTCCGTTGCCACCACATGGCTACATCGGGGCAGAGAGGATCGGCTGTAGAGGTGGCTCCAAGAGCTTTTGGTGTGCCGAAGTTTACCGATAGATAGACCTTAATATGATAAGGTCGCAGTAGTTGAGCTATGGCTTGCACCTTTTCGAGGTAGGGGCGTGTTAGTATAAGGGGCGAGGCATTGACGTTGTTGAGTACGGTGGCATTGATACCTATCGAGGCATTGGCTCTAGCATAGATGGTGAGGCGTCGACGTAGTTGTGGTGTAAGTTCGTGCCCTAATATCTGTTTCCACTTCCAAATACTGTTGCCAGCATAGCCACGCTCCACAGACCCATCGAGGTTATCCCAATGGTTGAGCATACGTAGTTTCCAAACCGGTTGCTCGGTCATGACGAATAGAGATTGGCCATGGTCTTTAGGGGCAGAGGTAAGGAGGCTGTCTAATCCTCCGGTGTTTTGAAGTCGGAGTAGTTGGTAGGCTCCATATAGTAGTCCGGCTGCCGATGATGCAACTATCGTGGCCTTGAGCTGTGGGCACTTTGAAGAGTCTATTTGGCGTACAGTAATGTGGTAGCCCTCACCCAACTGTAGCATGGAGCGCAGGCTGAGCCGTACTTGTGGTCCTAAAGTCCAATGTTGGCGCAACTCTTCGGCTGCAATACCAATAGTAGGAGAGGCTTTTAAAGGTCCTACAACTTGGCAAGGATTAGCCGACCAATGGCAGTCGAGCCAAAGATGCTCACCATTGTTGGCTTTGGCAGTGACAGCGCATAGCAGGAATGAAAGATAAAATAGAACGTATTTCATGTCTGTACATATGGAGTGATAGATCTGTTAAAGTTGTTGTTGATGACAAAGGTACTTCTTTTTCTTTAAAATAATCCTTATCTGTGGTATGCGACTGTTCGCCCTATGTTCCAATGGATAAAGATTTTATGGTGTAGCAAATGGGAAAGGAAATAAAAGACATAAAATGATACACAATGCAAGAAACATGTAACGATGGCGTAAGTAGCTATAAAAATTGATTTGTACTTTTGCATAGTGTTTTATAATAACGATTTTGCTTAACATGAAACAATGGCTCTTTTTCAATATTTGCGTGGCCCTGCTGTCCGTCCTCGTAGGGAGGGCACAGAGTTTCTCGAATCCATCCGTTGTTAGTAGGTCGGCATCCGAGCTGGCCGGTACGTGGGCTGCCGCTGCTGAGTGGACTGGGTCTGCCGACATGCCTCGGTATACTGCATTTGCCGGATATAGTTTACGGCAGGTGCTGAAGGTGAGTGTAGGCAGCCAGCAACTGTCATTATGTTTGAGTAATGAATTCAGTAAAGAACCCTTGGAGATAGAGGCTGTATATGTGGCCGATGCCCTTGACTCGTGCGATATTCACCGTTCTACGGCACGCTACCTTACTTTTAAAGGCCATCGTAAAATTTGTATCGAGGCCGGTACTAAGGTTTCGTCCGACTGGTTGAAGTACGAACTTCGACCATTGCAGAAGCTCGCTGTTACTATTTGCTATGGACGGCAGATTCCTAAAAACATGACTTCGCACCGAGGGTCACGTACCACTTCCTACATAGCAGCAGGATTAGTAGGTGCCAAAGAATGTTTTAAAACGGTAGAAAAAGTAGACCATTGGTATAACATCTGCCAGCTCAATGTGGTAAGTCAAGTCCCGGTGGTAGCTGTGCTGGGTAATTCTTTAACCGATGGGCGAGGCTCAACCACCAATGCACAGAACCGTTGGCCCGATGAAATGTCGCGTGTCTTGCAAACAATTCAACCTACGGCTGTACTCAACTTGGGTATAGGTGGAAACTGTGTAGTGAGTGGTGGTATCAGCCAGCCAGCCTTAAAACGATTTGAACGCGATATATTGGGGCAGGTACGAGTTAACCAACTCATTCTGTTTCAAGGAACCAATGATATTGGAACAAGCCGAATTTCGGCTGAAGAAACGGCCAGCCGCCTCATCGAAGCTTACCGAATACTTATCGGTGAGGCCCATAAAAAAGGAATAAAAGTATATGGTGGCACTATAACCCCATTCAAAGGCAATGCGTGGTATACGGCAGAACACGAAACTGCACGGCAGATGGTGAATACATGGATACGCCATAGTGGTACTTTCGATGGGGTGCTCGACTTTGATGTATTGGTGCGTCAGCCACAAGATGCTCAAAGACTAAAACCAGAATACTCCGATGATTGGTTACACCTTAACCCCACAGGGTATAGGGTTATGGGACAATATGCAGCCCACCAACTGTTACATGATGCCAAAACAATTCCTGATAAATACTGAAATCATATCAACTCCAACAACTACTAATATTAAACAAATATGCCATCTATCCCTACAACCGTTGCCGGGTTCTATCGGCTGAATTGGATTCAGCGTATAGGTTTTGCCTCCGGTGATTTAGCTCAGAATCTCATTTACCAAACAGTGGGTATGTACTTGCTGCTGTTTTATACCAATGTTTATGGACTTCATCCCGTATCAGTATCGCTGATGTTCGGCATTGTTCGCATTATCGATGTTATTTGGGACCCCATCGTGGGCACCTACGTCGATAAGAACAATCCTCGATGGGGTAAATACCGGTCGTACTTGCTTTTGGGTGGTGTACCCCTCACAGGCTTTGCCGTCTTATGCTTTTGGAACGGCTTTTCAGGCTCATTGCTCTACGCTTATGTTACCTATGTAGGCATGTCGATGTGCTACACACTTGTCAATGTCCCTTATGGGGCGTTGAATGCCAGCCTCACGCGCGACACCAACGAGATAACTATCCTTACTTCTGTCCGTATGTTATTTGCCAATATTGGTGGACTGTCTGTTTCGCTCGGCATTCCTATTATTGTGGCGCTGTTATCGCCCGATGGCAAGATGAATACCGTGGACGATGCTGGTGCATGGTTCATGACAATGGGGCTGTATGCCATTATTGGCTGGCTATTGTTGGTCTTTTGCTTTACGCAGACCAAAGAGAGGGTGGTGATGGACGTCAAGCAAACGGCCAATGTCAAGGTCTCTGACCTATGGATAGAGTTTTTGCGCAATAAGCCTTTGCGTATTTTAGCTTTCTTCTTTATCACATCTTTTGCCATGATGGCCATAGGCAATTCGGCCGGCTCTTACTACATGTTGTATAATATTAATGCAACGCCACAGCAAACGGCCATTTTCATGGGCTTAGGCTCAGTGCCGGCTTTTATCTTTATGCCTATGGTACCGGCCATAAAGCGGTTCATCGGCAAGCGGGGCATGTTCTACACTTTCCTTGGTATTGCTATTTTCGGTATGGCTCTGCTCTATGTCATCTCTGTCATCCCGGTGTTAAACCACCAAATATGGTTGGTTGATGTAGCCCAGTTCATCAAATCTACAGGTGTTATTGTGGCTACAGGTTATATGTGGGCATTGGTACCAGAGGTTATTTCGTATGGCGAGTATACCACCGGTAGACGTATATCGGGCATTGTAAATGCGCTTACCGGTATTTTCTATAAGGCAGGTATGGCTCTTGGTGGTATTGTTCCGGGATTGGTACTCTCTTTGGTTCATTTCGACCAGAAGAATGCAGTGATGCAAACAGAACTGGCCCAACAGGGCATTCTGTGGTTGGTATGTGTTATCCCAGCATTACTTTTGGTTGTAAGCATCTTTATAATTTCTCGTTATGAGCTGACTGATGAAGTCATTGATGACATCAACCGGAAAATAGAGTTACGTCAATAACTAATCATCAATAACTATAATGAAAAAAACTTTAGCTATTCTTTGCGCTGCCACCCTATTAGTACCTTCGACTGCGCTGGCACAGCATGCTACCCTAAAAACCACATTGGGACAGCATTTCCTTATAGGTGCGGCACTCAATACCAATGTACCCGATGGCAACGATCCGCGATCGGCCGAGTTGGTGAAGCAGCAATTCAACTCAATTGTTGCCGAAAACTGTATGAAAGGTGAGCGCATACATCCCGAAGAAAGTGTTTATAACTGGACCGATGCCGACCGATTGGTGCAGTTTGGAACCGAGAATGGCATGGCTGTTATAGGCCATTGTCTGATATGGCACTCGCAGGCCCCCCATTGGATGTTTACCGATAAGGATGGAAAAACTGTCAGTAAGTCGGTACTTATAGACCGCATGTACCACCACATTACTACAGTAGTAAGCCGTTATAAAGGTCGCATTAAAGGTTGGGACGTGATAAACGAGGCTTTTAATGATGATGGTACTTTCCGATCTACCCCTTATTACAAAATCATAGGTCCCGAATACTTTGAGCTGGCTTTCCGCTTTGCCCACGAAGCCGACCCCGATGCCGAACTATACTATAACGATTATTCTTTGTCTATGCCGGCTAAGCGCAATGCTGTGTGCCGACTCGTTCGCTCGCTCAAAGCTAAAGGCTGCCGTATAGACGCTGTGGGTATGCAGAGTCATAATGGTACCAACTTCCCAGATTTAACAGAATATGAGAAGAGTATAGAGGCTTTTGCCAAAGAGGGTGTAAAAGTGCAAATGACAGAGTTCGATATCGACATGCTGCCACGTCCGCAGTATTTTTCTGGAGCTGAAGTGAGTCAAGATTTTGCTTACCAAAAGCGGTTAAATCCATATCCTAATGGGCTTCCTCGAAAGATGCGGCAACTCTTCGAACAGCGATACCTCGACTTCTTCTCCATTATTCATCGACAGCAAGACAAAATAGAACGAGTAACCTTTTGGGGCGTTACCGACCGCGACTCGTGGCTTAACGATTGGCCTGTAAAAGGCCGCACTAACTATCCTTTGCTCTTTGATAGGGCTTGGAAAGAAAAGCCAGTAGTACAGAAAATTATCCAATTATTTAAATAACATATGTGGCAGCCTTACCATTTATAGGCATTAGGCTGCCCATTCATCATTTCTTTGTATGAAAGCCAGATATTTATTCCCCAACGATTACATGGCAGACCCTTCTGCCCATGTGTTCAACAACCGTGTTTACATCTATCCCTCGCACGATTGGGATAGTGGGGCCGCCTTCGATGATGATGGTGGCCATTTTCAAATGAAAGACTACCATGCCTTTTCACTTGATGATATAGAAAATGGAGTGGTGACCGACCACGGTATTATTCTCGACCTACCCCATATTCCATGGGCTTCGCAGCAACTTTGGGACAACGATGTAGTAGAACGAGGTGGCAAATATTATCTTATTTTCTGTGCTAAGGATAAAACTCAGACATTCCGTTTGGGAGTGGCCGTGGCTAACCGTCCAGAAGGGCCGTTCGTTCCACAACCCGACCCCATACGAGGCTCTTATAGTATAGACCCCTGTACTTTCAAAGACGACGATGGGCAGATTTACGTCTATTTCGGAGGGATATGGGGTGGACAGTTGCAGCGCTATGCCGGCAATAAATCGTTGGCTGTGGAGCACTTACCACAAGGCTGTGAGCCGGCATTACCACCACGAGTGGCCCGTATGACCGATGATGTGTTACAATTTGCCGAGTCTCCACGCGAAATAGAAATCCTCGATGAAGCTGGCAAGCCTCTATCGGCTGATAACCCACATCGTTTTTTCGAAGCATCGTGGATGCACAAATATCGTGGTCGTTACTACTTTTCTTACTCTACAGGCGACAGCCATCTGCTATGCTATGCAGTAGGTAACAACCCTTATGGACCTTTTACCTACCAAGGTGTTATTTTGGAACCCGTAGTAGGCTGGACCACACATCATAGCATCGTAGCGTTTAAGGGGTGCTGGTATCTTTTTCATCACGACTGTGTACCCTCCAATGACTGTACTTGGTTGCGCAGTATGAAAGTAATGCCATTAGCGTATCGTGAGGATGGCACCATAGTAACCATGAAGAGCGAATAGAAAAAAGGCCTTTACCCCTCGTAGCAGTAGAGGAGAATAGGCATATAAAAGTTGGTGTGACGAGGTAGGCAGACTGTCTTACAGTCCGTCTGCCACTTTGGGAGACGGGCTGAGGTTCGTCTCCTTTTTAGTAGTTATTTTAGAGACTTTATACCTTTTTAGGTGACCAAAGTAGATGAGCAATGAGCAAAATAAAAGAAAGCAGCCTTTTCACAAAGACTGCCCTCCAAGGATTCTTACATTAACTTTATTTATTACTTTGTATACAGTGCAACGATTGTTTCGTATTTTTCTTGCTTGCCCGATACAGGTGTGGGCTCACCATTCTTCTTGGCATAGTCTACCAGCTGTTGCAGCGACATTCTGCCCTCTTCGAAAACTTTGCCTTGGCCGGTATCGAAGCTGGCATAACGTTCTTTCTTCATGGCTGGCAGCTCACTCTGTTCCAATATGGCAGCTGCATTCTCCAGGGCACGGGCCATGGCATCCATGCCACTAATGTGAGCAATGAAGATGTCTTCGGCATCGGTAGAGTTACGACGTATCTTTGCATCGAAGTTGCTACCGCCATTGCCCAATCCACCATTGCGTATAATCTCCATCATGGCTTGTGTCAGTTGGAAGTTATCTATGGGGAATTGGTCGGTATCCCAGCCGTTTTGCTCATCGCCACGGTTGGCATCTATGCTACCCAGCATACCATTGTCTACAGCTACAGCCAACTCGTGCTCAAAGGTGTGGCCGGCTAATGTAGCATGGTTCACTTCGATGTTTACTTTAAAGTCTTTGTCTAAACCATGTGCTCTTAAGAAGCCGATAACCGTCTCGGTATCTACATCGTATTGGTGCTTGGTGGGCTCCATGGGCTTAGGCTCAATTAAGAAAGTGCCGGTAAACCCTTTGCTACGGGCATAGTCGCGGGCAGCTGTCAGCATTTGGGCCAAGTGCTCTTTTTCGCGCTTTTGGTCGGTATTAAGTAAGCTCATATAGCCTTCTCGACCGCCCCAGAACACATAGTTGGTACCACCCAACTTGATGGTGGCATCAATGGCATTTTTTATCTGTACGGCAGCTCTGGCCACAACATCAAAGTTGGGGTTGGTGGCAGCTCCGTTCATGTAGCGTTTGTTGCTAAATACGTTGGCTGTGCCCCAAAGCAGCTTTACATGAGCTTCTTTCATCTTCTCAAGGGCATAGTCGGTAATAGCTTTCATGCGAGCCTCATATTCCTCAATGGTATCTCCTTCTTCTATAAGGTCTATATCGTGAAAACAGAAGTACTCGATGCCCAACTTTTTCATGATTTCGAAGCCGGCATCCATTTTGTCTTTGGCCCGTTGTATAGCATCGTTGGCTTTGTTCCACTCGTAAGTACGGGTGCTGCCTCCAAATTGGTCACCACTGGCATCGCCAAGGGTGTGCCACCAGGCCATAGCAAATTTTAGCCATTCTTTCATGGTTTTGCCCATGACCACCTTATCGGGCTGGTAGTAGTGAAAGGCCATGACATTTTTACTATCCTTTCCTTCGAAAGGAATCTTACCAATTTGAGGGAAAAATTCTTTTGTCATTGTTATTTGTTTTTAGATGTGTTATGTGTATATAAGTTATTGTTTGATGTACTTTTTTAGGGTAGTTTTCCAACGTTCGTAGGCTTCTTGGTATTGGTTGGTATTTTTGCTGTCGGGTTCTATCACTGCCAATCGTTTCAAAGTAGCAAAGGCTTCGGTATGGTCATGGTAAATGCCACAGCCTATACCTGCACCGCGGGCAGCACCTATGCTGCCATCGGTATCGTATAGTTCTATGCTGGCACCACTGGTAGAGGATAGCGTTTCTCTGAAAATGGGACTAAGAAACATGTTGGCCCTTCCGGCATGAATGTGCTGTATGTTCATGCCCATGGTTTGCATCACCTCCATACCATAACAGAACGAGAATACAATACCTTCTTGTGCGGCCCTAATGAGATGGTTGCGAGTATGGTGGTTAAAATTAAGCCCACTGATGGAGCATCCTATCTCTTGGTTTTCTAATACTCGCTCGGCACCATTACCAAAGGGAATAACCGATACGCCATCGCTGCCAATAGGCACTTGGGCACAGAGTTGGTTCATATCTTGGTAGTCTATACCCTCTAAGGCAATGTTGCGACGTACCCACGCATTGAGTATTCCAGTGCCGTTGATACAAAGCAGCACTCCTAAGCGGTCGATGTCGGGAGTGTAGTTAACATGAGCAAAGGTATTGACACGGCTCTTCTTGTCGTAGCCTACCTCTCCCAATACACCGTACACCACCCCCGACGTGCCGGCAGTAGAGGCTATTTCACCGGGGTTGAATACGTTGAGGCTCAAAGCATTATTGGGTTGGTCACCGGCTCGGTAAGCAATAGGGGTACCCGGTTCTAATCCTAACTCTTGGGCCACTTGTGGGCTTACCCTGCTCTGTATGTCGAAAGTGGGTACCACATGGGGTAATAGAGTGGCATCTATGCCGTAGTAGTCGAGTAGGAATTGGGCTACGCGTTTCTCTTTGAAGTCCCAAAATATACCCTCCGACAAGCCACCTATGGTGGTGTTTATGTCGCCACTCAACTTCATGGCGATGTAGTCACCGGGAAGCATGACTTTATAGATACGCTCGTAGATGTGGGGTTCGTTCTCTTTGACCCAAGCCAGCTTGGCAGCGGTAAAATTGCCCGGTGAGTTAAGTAGGTGAGCGAGGCATCGGTTGGCCGACAGCTCATTGAAAGCGCGTTCTCCATAAGGTACGGCTCGTGAGTCGCACCATATAATGGCATCGCGAAGCACCTTTTGCTCCTTGTCTACACACACTAGCCCGTGCATTTGGTAAGATAGGCCTATGGCCTTAATTTGTTGACCTTGAACGTGGGCACTGGCTTTGACTTTTTTTAAGGCGAGACAGGCATTATCCCACCACATCTGTGGGGCTTGTTCGGCCCAACCGGTCTTGATGGCTTTAATGGGGGCTTCGTGTTCGGGGTAGAATGCGGTAGCTACACAGTTGCCACTTTCTATATCTACCAGCGAGGCTTTTACGGAGCTGCTGCCCACATCGAGCCCCAGCAAGTATTGATGGGTTGATGAATAGATGTTCATGTTGGCGTAATATTAATGTAGTAGGTTATTATGTTTTAGGTAAACTGCAAATATAGCTATTTTTGAGAAGAATATGCCGTTTGTAGTTACCTTTTTACATCGTCTTTCTGTGTGGTGGCATATAAACCTATGCAGGCTCCAATGAAACCACCACTGCGACCGGTACTCAGATTGATGGCATCTACCCCTTTGCAGAGCACCTGCCAAGGTTCATTAGCTACAGCATACAAGAAATTGTAGTAACGACCACGGCCTTCTATTTTTAGATGTAAATCACCATCAGGTATTGGTGTCGAGGCTATGATGGTGTGTTGTTTTTCGGCTCTTACCAGCGTTAAGGTGGGCCGACCGTTGAGCAGAGTTTTACCAAAGACAAAGTTGTAGTCTTCGTTTTGCAATAAAGCCATACCGGCTAACTCTTGTTCGGTGCGTGGACTGAAGTCGACAACAGTTTCGGCACAGAAGTTTTCGTGCTGTTGTCGTGTCCATACGGCCGATGGAGATTCCAACTGATAAATGTTGACAGGTAGGGGGGTGATGTGGAGTTGATGATGAGCTACCGACCAGAAAGCAGAGGGGTTGCGCAGGAACATCCAGCGACTGTTGAGCTGCTGACTGTCGAAGCTATCGTGATAACAAAAATTACCACTCATGGGTTGTTCGCCATTGGGGCACAGATTAGCTTTCTCGCCAATGGGACTAATGGCCTTACCTTTTTCTAAAATTTCGGGCCAGCCGTCCTTCCATGTTACCGGCAGCAAATAAGTGTCGCGACCGGTATTGTAAAAGTCGTCCTCGTAGGGTCTACAAGCCAAGAATACGGCCCACCAATCTCCCGTTTTGCTCTGTACCATATCGGCATGCCCAGCACTCGTTACCACATTGGGGCGTTGAGGCGATAGACCTGTGCGTTGAGTAAGAATGGGGTTATGAGGATTCTCCTCCCATGGTCCCATGGGGGTTGGGGCTCGCAATATAACTTCGCTGTGCCAGCCACCGGTGCCACCCTCTGCACACATGAGATAGTAATATTTGCCTATGCGGTACAGATGTGGCCCTTCTATCCAAATGGGGTGGGGCTCTACATGGGTGCCACCGCGTACAATCTCCTTATGATGGCCCACAATGCTATCGCCCTTAACATCGAACTTGAAAATACGAATAGCCCGTTGACCATTGTACTCGGTGGTACCATCTACCGGGCCGTTGTGTACAATGTAGCCCTGCCCATTTTTGTCGAAGAAGAAGGAGGGATCTATACCATTTATTTTTGGTAAGTAGATAGGGTCGCTCCAGCCTTTTTCTGGATTCTTGCTCTTCACGAAAAAGTTACCACGTCCCACATTGGTGGTAATCATGTAGAAAGTTTTGTTGTTCTCGTTATAGGTAATGGCAGGAGCAAATATGCCTCCCGATACCCTTTGGTGTTCTAATGGTAGCTGTGAGGGCCTATCGAGTACATGCCCTACCAATTGCCAATGCACTAAATCCTTGCTCTTGTGTAGAGGTACACCGGGATAGAAACTGAACGACGAGTTAACCAAATAATAGGTATCACCGGCACGGCAGATTGAGGGGTCGGGGTAAAAGCCGGCCAATATAGGGTTGTAATATTGCTTGGTGGGATTGATGGGTTGACTGAATCGTGTATCGTTTCCTTGGTAATCGAAACTCTTGAAGTGGGCTGTTTGGGCATGGGCCGATAAACAGACCGACAACGAGAGTAGTAATTTAATGGGCAATTTTCTCATGATGAGGAAGTTTGTTTTGATGTATGGTAATTGTTATTAGATACTTCTCCAACCCATGGAGAGTAGGTGTTGTTAAGTGATTGCAAATATACATTAATGCCATATAAGACATTTTCGTTGGTGTTTCTAAAACTTTCTTTTTTGTTTCACATCCCGTGTTTATGCCATATAGCAGTACTTTCAATGGTATTTTTGTTACATTTTAGGCCTATGAAATATGGTTTTGGCGAGGTCATGGCGTAGTTCCAATTCTTGAATATGGCAGGTAGAAAATAAAATTGCTTTGTTTTACAAACGATGTTAGTAAACATGAGGAAAAGATTTCGTTTTTCCCCAGATATACATCTTCTTTTTTCCACTATTATAGGAAAGAGTTTAGGTGATAACCTTTTTTATGAAAAATATTGACAAAATACCCCCTGAAAACTTTTGTCGTGGGCAAGAACCAATAGAAGAATGTGATATACGCGATAAATGGGTAGTATAGATAAAGTATTGATAATTAGAGTTTTATGATTATTAATGGGTAGGAAATATGGCGAAATAGCCATAAAAGTGGTGTAACTCAGCGTTAGTTAAGTGGTTGCTGGGGCCAAATAAGAAGGTTGTTGCAGTGTAGTTGTGAGTTAGAAGCGTGTTAGTTATGAGAATTTGTGGCCAAGAGGGGGCGCAGATACTGAAAAAGAGGCATAGAAAAAGCTCCTTTCGGTACTCCCATCTGTGTAGATGGTGCATTTGAAAGGAGCTTAAAAATGGTAATAAATATTTACAATATAGCACTGTGGCAAGGTTGCATTACTTGCCTTGCAGGGCATCGGCAAAGCCACCATAAGCCGGCTTGCGATGGTAGTTGGCATCCCATAGACCTATACGCCAGTTCGGGATAAGAAAGTTCTCTAAAA
>NZ_KV817561.1:0-13444 GCF_001814685.1 Prevotella sp. HMSC077E09
TACCGTTCTTCATGTATCGTTTAGCAACCGTTTTGGGTTAGCATCCTAGACAATCCCCACAGGGTTTATCGGTTGCGCCGATTTTTGATGATACTTTCCATTTATGCAATACAGTAAAGTCGCTAAGCGGAGTTGTTCGCTCACGTCCTTTACGTGCAAACGTCTCTTCGTCTGATATCCATGAGCGATATGGGATAAGGGAGTAGTACCCGTGATGATATATTTTTTTTTGCCAAAGAAAAAAACAGCTAAAAAAGTGAGTACAATTCTTAAATTCTCTCTTTATGCTAGTAAACAGGGATCAAATGAACTACCAACTTAAAGATATAAAGAACTTCTTCATTTCTCATGAGCCGATGCTCAGCAGTGATGAGAAAAAAGTAATGTGGAAGAACATTATTGGTTCCGTACATCGGTCTCGGACCCATGGAAACATACGCCTGATGCCGTTGCTCCTAAAGATGGCCGCAGCCGTGGTAACTCTTCTGATAATAGGTGGAGTCCTGCTGTATATGAATAGGAACTACAATTCTATGGAGTCAAATTTGGCTCTGCTGGATGTTACGAAATGTAACAACACAACCATTGTCTTCGAAGACAATACCATGATGTTTGGTAGAAGATGTACGGTAAGGTGTTTGCCCCAGCAGAACATGGTGGAAATTACGGACGGAACCTCGCATATATCGCTGAAGAATGAGGATATGAAGAATGCCGGCAAGTCGCTAGCGATAGCCGTGCCCAGTCAAAGCAGGGCTCATATCATTTTGTCGGACGGAACCGTGATCACGATGCGCGAAGGTTCTAAGATGACTTTCCCGTTCGATGTGACAAACGCAAAGTTGCGCGAAGTCAGCATAGACGGCGAAGCCTACTTCTCGGTACATCATAAGGCCACGTCTTCATTCACGGCGATGGGACGAGGGCTGACCGTAAAAGACCTGGGTACGGAATTTCTGTTGTCCACTTATTCGCGCAATGCGGAACGTAGGGTGACCCTGATTAGTGGATCGGTATCCGCTATGACGGAACTCGGCGATCATGTCATCTTAAAGTCGGGCCAGACCTTTGCCTATAACACACTAACCAGACATACGTCGGTAAAGACGGAGCCAGATATCAAGAAGTTGACTGATTGGAAAGATGATATCATTAATCTGGATGGCCATACGCTGAATGTCATTCTGCAGCAGATTAGCAAGGCTTACAACGTGCGCTTTCACTTTGTCGACAACAACGTTAGAAGCATCTGTCTGAGCGGTAAACTCGATGCCCGCCTGCCTATCGACGAACTGCTGGAGAACTTGTCAAAGATAGCACCGATCAACATCATTAAGAAAAGTGAAAATTCTTATAATATAATAATAAAAAAATAACCTGCCTATGAACAAAAAACTTCTATCCTAAATCAACGGTCATAGTCGCCACTGAGCGCTATGACAGAAAACAAAAACAAGAAAATCACACTAACCATAAAAATTTAAACCAAATGAATAAACGTCTAATCAGGTTCAAAGTAATGAGAAAAAGCTTGACAGGAATTTCCTTGTTAAGTTTCTCTATACTTTTTGTTCCTTCCTTCGCAAATTCGGCCATGAGTGCTGAATCTATTGTGCAATCATCCTCTAACAGCATTACCATCAATGTTAACAAAATGCCGCTTAACAAAGTACTGTCTCTTATCGAAAAACAATGCGACTATGTCTTCGGTTATAATAGTAATACTCAAAATATTAAGAATCTAGTTACCGCTAATTTCCATGACGCCTCAATCACACAAATTCTGAATAGCATTCTCAATGGTACTGGCCTGAAATATGATATCTCGGGGCGCCAGATACTCATTTACAAACAAGAACAAGCATCGGTTACAAGGACCGTTAAAGTTGCTGGTACCGTCACCGATGAAAACGGTCAGCCCATGCCGGGTGTCAGCGTCTCTGTAAAGGGAACGACGATGGGAACCGTTACCGATATTAATGGCAATTATAGTCTTGATGTTCTACAAGGTTCACGCATCGAGTTGTCCTTTATCGGTTATAAGCCGATAGAAATCAAGGCAGGACCAAACAGCAACGTCAGCCTCCAGCCTGACAATAAGCTCCTGAGCGAAGTCGTTGTCGTAGGTTATGGAACCATGAAGAAGAGCGACCTCACCGGTTCTGTGACGGAGATTAATGACAAGAACTTCAATAAAGGCGTCGTGACCTCACCTTCACAGATGCTTCAAGGCCGCATTGCCGGTATCAATGTAACCAATAACGGCGGTGAACCTGGCGGTGGCGTTACCATTCGCGTACGCGGTTCAAACTCTATTCGCTCCGGCCAGGATCCGTTGTGGGTTATCGACGGTGTGCCTCTTGACGTTTCTACCAGTCTACAGGCAGATGGCGGTAGCATTCAGGGTGTAAGCTCAGCTAGTTATACCAACCCTCTTAACTATCTCAATCCTGATGATATAGAGTCTATCTCTGTCTTGAAGGATGCTTCTGCGGCAGCCATCTACGGCTCGCGTGCAGCAAACGGCGTCATCCTCATTACGACCAAGAAGAATACGCAAGGCAAAGCCCAAGTCAACTATTCTGGGTCTATGAGCATATCCTATCTTCCTAAGCAGATAGATGTCCTTTCGGGTGATGAATACAGAGCATTTGCCAAAGAGAAGGGCGTAACCATTGATGATCTTAATGGCAATGTGAACTGGCAGGATGAGATTTTCCGCACATCCTTCTCTCACAATCACAATATCTCCATTTCCGGTGGTAGTGCCAGCAGTGGTTACAGGGCTTCTGCTAACGTACAGGATCAGGCTGGTATTATCAAGACCACAGATATGCGTAAATATACCGGACACTTCTATGTACATCAGGATATTCTCAATAATCGTGTTCATTTGGAGGGAAGTCTGCTTGCCAGTCACGTGAACAACCGCCGTGCTCCTCTTGGTGAGGCAGGCGGATATGAGGGTGACCTTATCTTCTCGGCATTGAAGAACAATCCTACTATTCCGGTATATAAGGAAGATGGCAGTTACTATCAGTATAGTCCGGTAGTAAGAAATCCGTTGGCCATGCTTAACCTTACGAACGACTGCACAAAGACAGACCGTATCCTCGCTACGGCTGTAGCCACTGTGGATATCTGCAATGGACTGAAGTATAAATTCAACTACGCTCTTGACCAGATGAACACAAGCCGGCGTGTCACACAGAACCAAGAACTGAATTATCTGCCCAGTGGCGGTGAGTCTTATGTCAGAAATGTAGAGTCGAAAAACTATCTGATTGAGAACTATTTCACCTATGATTTAAATATTGGCAACATCCATAAGTTCAACTTCCTTGCCGGTCATTCTTATCAGAAGTTCCATGATTATTGGTATGGCTTCAGTGAGAATGGCTATAATGTAAGCAATGTTGATTATCTTTATAATTTCGCTTATGGCAACAATACGAAAATAAATGGAACTTCAGATGTCGTGAACCATGAACTACAGTCTTTCTACGGGCGTGTGAACTATAACCTTATGGATAAATATCTGGCAACCGTCAACTTCCGTGCAGATGGTAGTACACGATTCGGAAAGAATAACCGTTACGGCTATTTCCCATCTGTGGCTTTAGCATGGCGTATGAGCGAAGAAGACTTCATCAAGAAACTCAATGTCTTTGATAATTTAAAGCTTCGTCTTGGTTGGGGTCTTACCGGTAACCAGGAAATACCGGATAAGATTTCCGAATTGAAACTGGGAACCACTACTGGTGCTTACTTGAATGGCACGACTGATATTACGACGGGTGTTACGTTGACACGTACTCCGAATCCTGACCTGAAATGGGAAAAGACAGGGCAATGGAATGCCGGTCTTGACTTCGCAGTGCTGAAGGGCCGTCTGAGTGGTAGCATCGACTGGTATTATAAGACCACGAAGGATGTACTATTGCAAATCTATTCTCTAGCTCCAGCTCCAACCAACACAATATGGAGCAACGTAAAGGATATGAAGATCATCAATAAAGGTCTGGAAATTAACTTGAACGCAGTGCTGGTTGACAAAGCAGACTGGACTTGGAACTTCGGTGTTAATTTCGCAACGAACAAGAATGACGTAAAGAACCTGCCGATGTCATATATTCCTGTAGGATGGCCTGCTGGCCCTGGTCTTGATGGATTTAATGGTATACAGCATATCATGAATGGTCAGCCGATAGGGACCTTCTGGGGTTACCATTTCTTAGGCTTCGATGACAAGGGCATGAGCATTTATCAGACGGATGCCGATGGCAACAAGGTTGAAAAGGTGATTGGTCACGCACAACCGGACTTCACACTTAACTTCAATACCAGTCTTAGATGGAAAAACTTCGAACTGAGCCTCTTCTTCAATGGCGTCTTTGGTAATGACATCTATAATAATCTGGCCAACTGCCTTGACGGACTATCTCTTTTCGATAACGGATACAATATCACAACAAGTGCCCGGAGCCTGAAAGAATCCGTCACCAATAGTCTTGACTTCTCTGACCGATACATTGAAGACGGTTCCTATCTGCGTCTGTCAAGCGCTGTCTTGAAGTATACGGTTCCTCTTAAATCGAATAAGTGGATTAATGGCCTGACTCTTTCTGCCATGGGAAATAATCTCTTCTGTATTACGGGTTACTCCGGTTACGACCCAGAGGTCGATTCCCGTCGTGTTACAGATGGTATCCCTGCTAGTGGTATAGGATGGACCAATTATCCTATGGCACGTAGTTTTACTCTAGGCGCATCAATCAATTTCTAAATTTAAGACGATTATGAAAAAAATATATTTAATTGCTACTGTACTTCTTGCCTTTTTATTGCAAGGTTGTACAAATCTACATGAGGAGATACTCAACGAACAGGATAATTCTTCTCTTATCAGCAATCCCAGTAATGCAGCCATGGTGGCTGCTCCAGCTTATGCTGCGCTGAGAGATTTGATGAGTGACGGCGGCTCATGGAAAGTTACAGAATGCTGTACAGATGAGGCAATCTTTCCGACACGTGGGTCTGACTGGAATGATGTGAATAATCGTACGTTGTTCTGGCATACTTATGATGCAACAAACACGGTTGTCAGAAATACATGGAATGGTCTGATGCAACATGTAACAAGTTGTAATGTGGCACTCAATTATCTGGGTAATATGAAGCAGACCGACGATGTGAAGGAATATATGAATGAAGTCACGGTTCTGCGTAGTCTGTTTATGTATTACCTCATGGACTATTATGGACATTTCCCGTTTCGCGAGGCATCAGAGACCGATTATTCTTCAAAGCCAATCATTTTAAGTCGTGTTGACGCTTTAGCACGTATCATCAAAGACTTGCAGACTGTCATTCCTAATCTGAAAGAGAAGGGTGCGGTGCCTTATGGACGCGTAACAAAGGCTACGGCACAGACGATACTGGCTCATGTTTATCTGAACTACCAGGTGTTTACTGGTAAAGCTCCTGCCTTCACCGATGGAGAGTCTAAATGGGATGAGGTGATTTCTCTTTGTGATGACATCATCAAATCGGGCAAATATCAATTAGCGGATGACTATTGGAAAATGTTTCTAAGTGATAATGCTGACTATTGTGATAAGACAGAAGGCATCTTGCCAATCATCTATGACCAGGCCACAGATACGGGAGGCTCTAATTGGCTGAACATGGCTTTGCATTACAGCATGACATTCAACAATTTCAAGAGCTTCTGGAACGGTTGTTGTACTACTCCCACATTCGTAGACTCTTGGGACCCGTCGGATCCCCGTTACACAAGTGATCGATTGAAGAGTCAGATAGGTTTTAACATTGGTATTATCGGTGGTCAGCAATATTCCGTTGCCGGAGAGAAACTGAAGACCAGACAAGGTAAAGACCTGAACTTCACAAAAGAGTTTAGTGTTGATAATGCGACAGAGGAGCAAGGTTACAGGGTCGTCAAGTTTGCTCCTAACCCAGATTATCAGTGGGGGTCGGGGAGTGATAATGATGTGATGTTCTATCGCTATTCGGATATCTATCTGATGCGTGGTGAGGCAAAGTTCCGAAAAGGCAACGACATCGCCGGTGCCGTGGAGGATATCAATGCCGTTCGCAAAGCTCGTGGTGTAAAGGAGTATACTTCTTCCAGCCTTACTCTGGACTCTTTCTATAAGGAGCGTGGCTATGAGTTCTACTGGGAAGGAATGGCTCGCCGTGACGACATGGTACGCTTCAATCATTATTGCGAGGCTCGTTATAATGTGGAGGAAACACCTGCCTATAAAATATTATTCCCCATTCCGCAGACGGCTCTTGAGGCAAACTCGGATCTGCAGCAGAATGAAGGATATTAACTGAAATCAACCTTGAAGAGGCGGACTCTGTTGCCCGCCTCTTTATTATTAATATTTGCATGATATGAGACAACTATTGTTTTCGGTATTTATTCTGGGATTTTCTCTTTCTGCTTTTGCTCAAGACGCTTGGAAGATAGAAGCAACCCCTATTGACGACACTCATTATTACGGTGAAACCGTGGCGAATGGCATGTTAGGACTCGTTTCGTCATATCAGCCGTTGCAGACGTCATGCGTAGTCTTGGCTGGCTGCTATGACAAGTTTGGCCGGGGCGATGTGAGCAATTTCCTTCATGGATTCAATATGCTGAATACCACTCTCAAGATTAATGGTGAGACGGTCAATTACAAGAATGTAAGCAACTACACGCAGACGCTGGACATGCGGCACGCAGTCTTCAGTGGCGATTTCAATTTCCGTAATGTGGCAGAAGTGAATTATCAGTTCGTCTCATTGCGTCAGTTGCAGTATTGCGGTCTTCTGATCGTAAAGATTGTTCCGAAGCAGGACATCACCATCTGCGCTACGAACATGCAGCAGTTGCCAGAAGGATTCAAAAATGGCAAATACAAATACGAGGAAATGGATGCCAGCCATGCAAAGGCTAAGTTACTGTCAACAGAGAGTGAAAGCCCCACGGGTTACCGCCACGTTTGCGCTTGTTCCACATTCCTGTTCCCTAACAATGAGAATACAGAAGTGAAGGACGACTCTGTTGCTAACGGGCACGAGATTTCTTTTAAGCGTACCTTAAAGAAAGGACAGAAATATGAGTTTGTCGTTGCCGGTTCCACTATGTCCAACGCCACTTTTTTCGATCCTATCAATGAGGTGAAACGACTGGTGCTCTATTGCCTATTGCAAGGCAAAGACAAACTTATGGCTCGGCATTTCAGTGCTTGGGATGAACTCTGGAAGAGCGACATCATCATCGATGGTGACGCTCAGGCTCAGCAGGATGTACACGGCATGATGTATCATCTCTATGCCTTTCTGAGAGAAGGTTCCGAATTGTCTATCTCGCCGATGGGACTCTCCGGACTGGGTTATAACGGGCATGTGTTCTGGGATATGGAGACTTGGATGTATCCGGCTCTACTGATGTTACATCCAGAACTAGCTAAGTCGGCTTTGGATTATCGTTATAACCGGTTGGAAGCAGCCAAGCGCAATGCCGAAGAGTATGGTTATGCTGGTGCCAAGTTCCCGTGGGAGAGTTCCGACTCGGGAGAGGAAGATACACCTGTTTGGGCGATGACCGGTCCCCTTGAACATAGCATCACGGGTTGCGTAGGGTTTGCAGCTTGGCAATATTATTGCGTTACCGGCGACCGTGACTGGTTACAGAAGCGTGGATACCCATTGCTCAAAGAGAGTGCCGACTTCTGGTTGAGCCGCGTAGACCGCTCTGCCGACGGCGTCTGCCATATTAACAATGTCGTTGCTGCCGACGAGTGGGCCGAAAATATTGATGATGATGCCTTCACGAATGGTATTGCCAAGATGAATCTGCTCTGTGCAGCCAAAGCCGCACGCCTGCTGGGCGAACCGATTAACAAAGATTGGGAGGCAGTAGCTGATAAGATACCTTTTTATGCTGACAAGGACGGCGTCACAAAGGAATACCAGACCTACAAAGGCGACAACATCAAGCAGGCTGATGTCAATCTGTTGGCATTTCCATTGAAATTCATCACCGATGAGGCACAAATCAAGAAAGATTTAGAATTCTATCAGAAGCGCGTGCCTGGGCAAGGCACACCTGCCATGACACAGGCCATCTTCTCACTGCTGTGGTCGCGTTTGGGTGATGTTGATCTGGCTTCCCGTTATTTTAAGGATAGCTATGAGCCTAACCTGTTACCGCCATTCCGCGTCATTGCCGAAACGAAAGGTGGTACCAATCCCTATTTTGCTACTGGCGCAGGTGGTATCCTGCAAGGTGTCATGATGGGATTCGGCGGCGTAGACATCTCCTATGACGGTGGTATCACACAGGTAAAAAGCGTTCTGCCAAAAGGTTGGAAGAAACTGACATTGAAGGGAATAGGTAAAGATAAGCAGACCTTTGTCAGAGAATGAACTGTCAACGGTAAAAGAGGACAAGCAACAAGATGAGATCAGGCAGATTGGTTATCTGTCCATCCATGTCGTCTCTTAGCTTTGTGATGGCTCGATGCAAAAGGTTGCGCGTAGACTGATAATTCATATCCAACATCGTACTTACTTCCTTCATCGGCAGTTCCTGTATATATCTCAAGTATATTGCTTCCTGCTGACGGAGAGTAAGACGAGTTATGGCTTTGTTTAATAAGAATATGAGTTGTTTCTTTTCTTCACTATCTTCAATGCTGTCGACTTCGGCAACCATCGGCAGCATATTGAATCGAGGCTCTTCGTTGTCAAGAGAGAGCATGTTTTGATGGCGTATACTGACGGTGACTTCTCGTCGTAATGAAGCCATCAGATAGGCTTTCACGTTGTCGGTGTCTCCGATATGCTCATGACCGGATATGATTCGCATGAAGACATTTTGAATTGCATCTTTGACAAGTTCTCTATTAGTAGTAAATTTTAACCCGTATGCTAACATGAAGTCGGCATATCTCAGAAACAATTGCTCATAAGCCTTGTTGTTACCGGCTCTGATTTGTTGCCATAAAGTAACTTCTGTTGTTTCTTTCATCGTACTATGTCAGAATGAAAATTCTATGCAAATATACAAAAAAAATTGAAATTCTTATGGTAATTCAAAAATTTAAGAAATAAATATAAAAAAAGTAATGTAAGCCTTTGACATCCATGGTATTGTATATGACACAATACCATGGAATAGTCAGCAGGAGTAGATTCTACATTGTCAATATATTATTTAAAAATAAAATAACATGAATAGCAATCGTTTAAGAAAAATCATCACAGTAGCATCGTCTGTAGTTTTGTCATTTACAGTTCATGCGCAGAACAAGGGACCTCAATGGCTTGAAAATGCAGTGTTCTATCAAATCTATCCATCTTCTTACATGGATAGTGATGGTAATGGCTATGGTGACCTTCCGGGCATCACGTCAAAGTTGGATTATATCAAGTCGCTAGGGGTGAATGCGCTATGGTTGAATCCCATCTTTCACTCTGGCTGGTTCGATGGCGGGTATGACGTTATCGACTTCTATGAGGTAGACCCCAGATTTGGTACGAATACTGACCTTGTCACCTTGGTGAATGAGGCCCATAAGCGTGGTATGAAAGTGTGTCTGGACCTTGTTGCTGGTCACACTAGCGATAAATGTGCATGGTTTAAGGAATCGGCGAGAAAAGACGCCAATCTGCGTTATAGTGATTATTATATCTGGTCGGATTCCATTCCGGATAAAGATAAAGAAGATATAGAGAAGCGTCACCATGATCCCATTCCTGCGGCAAGCACACGGGGCAGGTATGTGGAGGCTAATGCGCCACGGGCTAAGTATTATGAAAAAAATTTCTTTGAGTGTCAGCCAGCCTTGAACTATGGCTTTGCACACCCCGACCCCAGTCATCCTTGGGAACAAAGCATCAGTGCCCCCGGTCCACAGGCCGTGCGCAGAGAGATAAAGAATATCATGTCGTTCTGGCTGGACAAGGGCGTCGACGGTTTCCGCGTTGACATGGCATCTTCACTCGTCAAGAATGATCCTGATAAAAAGGAAACTTCAAAATTATGGAATGAAATGCGTCAGTGGAAAGATGAAAAATATCCTGATGCGGTGTTGATTTCCGAGTGGTCTAATCCGAAAGAGGCCATACCTGCAGGCTTTAATATCGACTTTATGATACATTTTGGCATCAAGGGTTATCCTTCGCTTTTTTTCGCCAAAGACACGCCTTACGGTGTAAGCAATTCATACGATTATTGCTATTTTGATAAGAGTGGAAAGGGACAAATAAAGGAGTTTATCGACAATTTTTCTCAAGCATATAATGCCACAAAGGATTTAGGCTACATAGCCATCCCGACAGCAAACCATGACTTTCAGCGCCCAAATATCGGCTCTCGCAACACGATGAATCAACTGAAAGTTGTGATGACTTTCTTCTTGACCATGCCAGGAGTACCCTTCCTCTACTATGGCGATGAGATCGGTATGAAATACCAGATGGGCATTGCCCCCAAGGAGGGTAGCAATGAGCGTGCTGGTACGCGTACACCGATGCAATGGGATAACAGTGTGACGGCAGGCTTTTCCACCTGTACGCCCGATAAACTCTATTTCCCCGTAGACACCGATCAGGGAAGAATTACGGTTGAGGCTCAGCAGAAAGACCCCCAGTCGTTATTGCAATTCGTGCGAGGTATTATCCATCTGAGACATTCTTCGGCCGCATTGCGCAATAGTGGTATGTGGGCTTTACTCAGTGATGAGAGTAAGCCATATCCTATGGTCTATAGTCGATCGTCAGGCGATGAAACTTATATCGTTGCCATTAATCCCAGTGCACAGCCCGTGAAAGCCGTGATTGCTTCTCAAGGTGGGAAGGCAAAGGTCGCCGTCGTTACAGGAAAAGCTTCCTATAAGTCGGGCAGTGCAGGTGATGTCATCAAACTGAATGGTATCAGTGCTGTCATTTATAGAATAGATAAGTAAAAATGATGAAGGTAAGGATATTCGTCATGGCCGTTCTGTTTTCTGTCCCTCTGCTGGCTGGCGCTCAGCAGAGGGACTTGGATGCCCTGCTCCCGGAAAAACAGATGGGGATCTTGTTTTATGATGTCATGAATTGTGATAGCTTGTTCGGAAAGGATCGTCTCTTTGCCGAGCCCAAGACTTTCTTGGATATGCAGCCTCGACGCAGCCTGGCATGGATCAAGAAAGACTATGAGACCCTGCAAAGACATCATGTCTCGACCTTAATCGAATTTATCAACAAGAACTTTACCCAGCCCATTGTACCAGCTACGACGTTTACGGCGCATGGTGACATAGATAGCCATATTCGGCAATTATGGTCGCTCCTGCGCCGAGAGCCTGAGAATGAGCCTGACGGCACTTTTATCCACCTCAAACATCCCTATTTTGTACCTGGCGGGCGTTTCGGTGAAATTTATTATTGGGACTCCTATTTCTCGATGCTTGGAATGGTGGCTGACGGAGAAGGGCAGTTGGCGCGTGATATGGTGGATAATTTCGCGGAGTTGATAGATAGCCTGGGATTTATTCCCAATGGCAACAGAACCTATTATGTGGGACGGTCACAACCGCCGTTCTTCTCTTTGATGGTAGACGTCATTGCGCGAACAGAGGGAAAGGTGTTTATCTTAAGTATCTGGATGAAATGCAGAAAGAATATGATTTCTGGATGAAGGGTAGTGATATCCTGTCTGCTCATAACCTGACGACATATCGATGTGTGGAAATGCCGGATGGCAGCCTGCTGAATAGATATTACGACAAGTATGATACGCCACGTGAAGAAATGTACAGAAGCGACCTCACCACGGCGGGAATGATGAATAAGGATTCGGCCCGTGTCTTGTTCCGTAACCTCCGAGCTGCAGCAGAATCTGGCTGGGACTTTAGTAGCAGATGGATGAGAGACGAGAAGGATCTGGCCACCACGCAGACTATGGATATTATACCCATAGACCTGAATTGTTTGTTGCATCATTTGGAAAAAACATTGGCAAAGGCATACGGTCTGAAACAGAACAAGCAACTGGCCGGTGTGTATGCCCTGAAAGCAGAAAGACGTGAGAAAGCGATTAAAAAGTATTGCTGGAGCGAGACCGATGGCTTCTATAAAGATTACATCTGGACGACACATACTTTATCTCATAGCCTTACGGCAGCTGGCGCCTATGCCTTGTTTGAGCACATAGCCGACAAAAAGGAAGCCAAAAGAATGGCACTGTGCCTTAGAACTAGATTCTTAAAGCAAGGGGGCATCGTCACTACATTGTTGAAGACGGGCCAGCAATGGGATGAACCTAACGCGTGGGCTCCCTTGCAATGGATAACCTGCAAGGGACTCTACGACTATGGTTTCCTGACGCTATCCATGGAGATAAGAAATCGGTGGATGAGAATGTGTCAACGCGTTTATTGTTCTACAGGGAAATTGCTAGAGAAATACGATGCTGTGAACGTGAGCAACACCGGTGGTGGTGAATATCCCAATCAAGACGGATTCGGATGGACCAATGGCGTTTACAAAGCCTTGCAATCATTGCATTGATAAGGAAACAGACGATGATCCATTTTCCCTCCGCTCGTTAGTTCCGGAAATATATCATAATGGAAATTCTTGTAAATCCTTTAAGAATTTACAAGAATTTTCATTTTAATGTCTCCATCATCCGATCGAATTTGTCTCCTTTTATATAACCACTTTTTACTTTATTTAAAGGGATCTCGGTCATGTAGCCCTGTTTGACAAGTTGGTCTATGTCTGTTTTAGCTGTAGGATGGGTAATAGAGAATCTATTTTCTAGTTCCTTTATGGTCAACATTACTCCCGGATGTTCTCTTATTAGGCCAAGAATGTCGGCCTGGCGCTCATTAATACCTTCCAGTTGGAAGAAGATGGCGCCGTTCTTTCTTTTCTCAATCTTCAGTGTGATATACTTTTTCAACTCGTCAAATGCCTTTTCAAGCACGTGTAGATGATAAGTCACGAAATACCCTATATCCAGTTCGTCGGCTTCGGTATACAGGAATGCCTTTTCATACGACTTCTTGTTTTTAGCAATAATACGGGAAATAGAAAGATACTCGGTGAGCCAATAGTCTTGGTGCAGCATATACCAGTAAAACAATGCCCTTGCCGTGCGCCCGTTGCCATCAATGAAAGGGTGCATGTAAGATACCATAAAATGAATGATAATCCCTCTGATGATAGGGTGTATGAACGTTTCTGTCTGTTTTTCGTTGAAGAACTGGCATAGCGTGTTTACAAACAAAGGTATGTCATGATAAGGGGGCGGCGTATGAACGATTTCATGGGTGATGCCGTTTTCCACAACCACTTCATTATTGTCTCTAAATTTTCCTGCATCCGTCGGCTTTTCCAGGCGCAACCGATAAACCCTGTGGGGAGGGTCTAG
>NZ_KV817562.1:0-1572 GCF_001814685.1 Prevotella sp. HMSC077E09
ACCGCCACGCGTTCGGCACCGCCAACATCAAGATGTGAAACGATATGAAAGATCTTCTTTCGCTGCATATTGCAAAAATAATGCTTTTCTTTTGAACTTCAATCAAATAGTCGTAATTTTGCAATTAAAACGAAACGGAAATGGCAGAAAGCTTGAAAGAGAAGACAACAAGGGGTCTCTTCTGGGGTGCAATGAACAGTGGAACGACGCAATTGCTTAATTTAGTCATCGGCATCTTCCTTGGACGGCTCATCAGTCCGGCTGAATATGGCATTGTAGGCGTGCTTACTATCTTCACACTGCTTGCCGGTAATCTGCAAAGCAGTGGCTTTTCGCAGGGCTTAGTGAACTTAAAAGCACCACAAGCCAGCGATTATAATTCGGTCTTCTGGTTCAATATCCTTGCCAGTTTCGTGATTTATACCGTGCTTTTCTTTGCTGCTCCACTCATTGCGGCATACATCCATGAGCCTTGTTTGATAGAACTGTCACGCTTTGTCTTCTTGAGTTTCGTGATTTCCTCTTTCGGTATAGCCCACAGTGCCTATATGACGAAGAACATGATGAACCGAGAAATCGCTATCATTGGCGCCATTGCACTCGTCTGTTCGGGCGCAGTGGCCATCACGTTAGCCTTCTTTGGTTTCTCTTATTGGAGCTTGGCATGGCAACAAATCATTTATATTGCTGTGCTGAACCTTGGCCGTTATTATTTCGTTCCTTGGCGTCCGTCTTTTCATTTCACGTTTGAACCCGTCAAACGCATGTTCAGTTTCAGTGTGAATGTGCTTATCACAAACATTATCAACACTGTAAGCAACAACATACTGACGTTGTTATTCGGTGGACTTTACCCCATGAAAGCCGTTGGAGACTTCTCACAAGCCAACAAATGGAACACGATGGGCAACTCTTTTGTAGCCAATGCAGTGGGTCAGGTGGCGCAACCCGTGTTGGCTTCAGTGAATGAAGAGCGTGGAAGAGAGGTCAGAGTGTTTCGCAAGATGATGCGTTTCACGGCGTTTCTCAGCTTTCCCGCCATGTTCGGATTGGCGATAGTGTCACGCGAATTTATCCTACTCACGATTAAAGAACAGTGGATTGATGCCATTCCTTTGCTTCAAATGCTCTGCATCGGTGGTGCTTTCGTGCCGTTTTACACCATGTATCAGAATGTAGCTATCAGCAATGGACGGTCTGATATCTATATGTGTTGCAATGTTTTGCAGATTGTTTTTCAACTTGGCATCATAGCACTTTTCTATCAATGGGGCATCAACAGCATGGTGATGTTCTATACATTGTTTATTATTGTATGGCTTTTGGTGTGGCAGTTTGCTGCGCATCGCATCATCGGTGTACGCTTGTGGGAAGTCGTGAAAGATGTTTTCCCGTCGATGTTTGTGGCTGCCGGCGTAATGGCTGTTACCTACTTTGTAACGAGTTTCATTGAACATCTTGCCTTATTGCTCATTGCCCGCATCATCATTGCAGCCTTGTTGTATGCTGCAATCATGAAAATGCTGCGTATGGAAATGATGGAAGAGATGATGAAATGGGTGAAAGAGAAGA
>NZ_KV817563.1:0-348 GCF_001814685.1 Prevotella sp. HMSC077E09
ACGGTTACACCGGAATGATAAAAAAAAGTTCGGGGCGAAGAAACAAAAAGACCTAAAAAGGTTGAGAATCGCGATACCATAAAAAATGGTATGCCCCAAAGGAGATTGCAACCTATTGCCCGTTCCAGCCCATAAAAGCCCGCAACAGCGTGTTTTTAAAGGCTATGACAACGTGGTTGCCAATGAAAGTAAGTGATATCTTATACCGTATTTACAGGAGGATATGAGCGTTTCTCATCGTAAAACTCATTTCAAGGAGACTCTATTTGCATCTTCTCCCCTCTCTTGAGGAGGGGTTGGAGGTAGGTTTCTCTTCTTCTCTTTCACCCATTTCATCATCTCTTCCAT
>NZ_KV817564.1:0-306 GCF_001814685.1 Prevotella sp. HMSC077E09
CCGCAAGTTCAAGCCCCCCTCCTTGGGAGAGGCAGGGAGAGGTTATGCAAGTTCGACCTCCCCCTCCTTGGGAGAGGCAGGGGAAGGCTCCTCAAGTCGGCTCTCCCCTCCTTGGGAGGGGTCGGGGGAGGCTCCGCAAGTTATCTCTCCCCTCCCTTGGGGAGGGGGCGGGGGTGGGTTTTTGTTATTTTCTTTTACAAAACCCTTTGCAAGACAGCCCGTGCTGAGAAGCAAACGCATTACGGTCGGAAATACGCGAGTTTTGAGTCTGTTTGCAACGCATTGACTATGAGGATGTTATGAAAA
>NZ_KV817564.1:406-9923 GCF_001814685.1 Prevotella sp. HMSC077E09
TTTGCACGCTGAAATGATGCAGATGAGCGTGTAAGTTGACGCAGATTGCAAGATAACAAGCCATAAATGATGAAACAAAAGCCGTTTTCAGCCTCTGTAACTCGCTGAAAACGGCTTTCCCATTTCTATTTCGAAGATTTTCAAAGTGCCTTTTTAACGCACTCTTTTTTTACATTTATTCTCTTGGCACAAGGCCCTCAATGTAGTCACAAAGAATGCTGATGCCCTTGATGTTTTCGCCACCTTGCGGTATAATCAGGTCGGCATAACGCTTTGTAGGCTCGATGAATTGCTCGTGCATTGGCTTCAAAACTTCGAGGTATCTCTCAACAACCATTGACACAGTACGCCCTCTGTCAATCGTATCGCGCTGTATATTGCGGATCAACCGCTCATCAGGATCGGCATCAACGAATATCTTAAGATCCATCAAGTCACGCAGTTTCTTGTTCAACAACGTCATGATGCCCTCTATAATGATAACGGGTTTGGGTTCCACATGAATGGTTTCAGGCAGGCGGTTGCAAAGGATGTAGCTGTAAGTGGGCTGCTCTATGGCCTTTCCTTCACGAAGATCGTTAACCTGTTTGTGGAGTAGTTTCCAATCAAATGCATCGGGATGGTCGAAATTTATAGCGTGTCTTTCTTCTTCTGTCATGTGAGAAGTGTCGTTATAGTAGGAGTCAAGAGGCACCACTGCAACGTAATGAGGAGGTAAAGTCTCTACAATCTTCTTTACAACTGTGGTTTTCCCACTACCAGTTCCACCGGCAATGCCGATGATAGTAATCTTTTTTAAGTCACAATTCATCATGTATTATTTAGCGTTATGGTTCGTTCTTCCCTCCTTTGGAACCGTAGATTGCTGTTCGTTGAGTGCGCACAACGAGGAAAGCAAAGGGCCGAGGGAGACCTCTGTCACAGTTCTTCAAACATCTTTCGATAGAATTCAGCCTTCTTTTCGATTTGCATAGGGTAGGCACGGCTGCTGCTTGGCATGCGATAGAGACGCAATGTGCGGCCTTCAAAGGTGAATTCCGTGTATTGTCCCATTTTGGGAATGGTCTTTATGCCATAGTGCTTGGTGAAGACTTCCGTGGCAAGTTGCCCGGCAGCTAATATGCTTTTGCATGCGGGAAGGCTGCGAAGCATGTTGTCAAGGTCGCTTGGTTCAACGATTTCAAGATCCTTGTCGGAGGCGTTGTTCTTGGTACGTCGGATGCGAAGTGCCGTATCGAAGATGGCAACTCCCTTTTCCTTGAGCAGTGCCTTGATAGCATCAACGTTGAAAGTCTTGTGCTCTTGGTCAACGAAATGCATCTTGTCGCCAAAGAACAGATAGCCAAAGATGCGCCACATATCGTTCTGAAAGTTGGGATAATACCACTCCATGCACCAGCGCTTGGGTGCCGGTGGGAATGTTCCTAACATGAGCAGTCGGGCATTCTTGGGCAACCAAGGTTCAAAGGGGTGGGTTTCTATCTCTAAGTTTGCCTGTTTTTCGGCTTCTTTCTTTTGCATTCTGTTTATTTTTGTTCCTTGACTAAATAGACACAGACAGGCAAGTGATCGGAGAAACCGTCAAGCCATACGCCACCGGCTGTGGTTCGTTTCGGGCTGCCTTTATACTGTCCTTCGGATTGGAAGAGGTAAGGCATGCGCTGAATTTGGTTTTTCCAGAACTTCAGTGTCGTGAAGTTGTTCTCACCTTTCTTATTTAATAGGTTGGGAGTCATGACGATTTGGTCGAAAAGGTTCCATGTTCCACGATACATCAACGTTCCTTTCCCCTGCTTCTTCAATATGTTATACCATGGATTATACATGTCGTCGGGCCCTACTTTCTCGATGCTTTCCTTTGCAGAAAGGGCTTCATACATGCTCTTGTCGGTAGGATCGTCGTTCATATCTCCCATGACAAACACTTTCATCTGTGGGTTGAGAACCAGTAACGAGTCTTTAACGGCCTTGGCTTGCAATGCTCCCCACTCACGATAAGAAGGGCCGCTGAAACGGCTCGGCAGGTGACAGACGATGAAAGCTACAGGCTCGTTGGCTAACTTCCCGGTGACAGTGAGGAAGCCTCGGGTAACAAACGACGTGTCTTGTTCGGTGCTGTTGCGGTAAGGAACAAGCATTTCGCTCTCCATAGTGAATAGAGACGGGTTGTAAATCAGGGCGCAATCAATGCCGCGTTTGTCGGGACCTTCGATGTGAGCAAATTGATAATTGCGGGCTTTCAGTTCTGGTTGAGCGGTCAAATCTTCAAGAGTTTTACGGTTTTCAACCTCACTGAGTCCGATAACGGCACAGCCGACATTGGGCAGAATATCGGTTCCCATGTCGGCAAGTGCACGTGCCATGTTGTGGAGTTTGTGGCTGTATTTAAGTCCATCCCACCGATATGATCCCGTCGGAAGAAAGTCATAGTCACGTTTCCCTGCATCATGGCAGGTGTCAAATAGGTTTTCTTGATTGTAGAAGCCTACTGCATAAACAGAGAACTTCTTTTGGGCAGAGGTGGCAAGGCATACAAAGAACGCCACCAATAAAAATACTTGCTTCTTCATTATTATAGTTAAAAACAGTTGTCTGACTTTGGTTTAAAGCCTATTTCAAATGGGGAGACTGTTTGCAAAAGTAAGTAAAATAATTTAAGTTATATGCTTTTGATGAAAAAAAGAACACAAAATACTCGTTACTTTAGAATAAATTTCGTTACTTTGCAATTAAATATTAATATTTATTAAATAACATTCTATGCAAAAACATCTCCAATTAGCGGTGGTGATGCTATTCTCTTCGTCGGCTATGGTTGCGCAGAATACGACGTCTCAGCAGCCGACAAAGCCTTTAGATGAAAACGCATTCACATTCACCGAAGCACAGTTGGGAGAGGATGACAACATGACTCAGAATGTCACTATCCTCAATTCTGCTACTAATACCTATGCAAGTGAGGTTGGTTATCTGTTCTCTCCGGTGCGATTCCGTTATCGCGCATTCAATCAGAAGTATAATGAAATCTACATTAATGGTGCTCCTGTCAACGATGTTGAACGCGGACAGTTCAGCTTCTCGTCTGTAGGTGGACTCAATCAGATGACACGTAACGTGGATTTCTCACTCCCGTTTGAGAGCAACAACTATGCTATGACAGGCATGGCCGGTAGTAATAACTACAATTTCAGAAGTGGAAACATGGCTGCCGGACATCGTATAAGCTTGGCAGGTGCCAACCGTAACTACACCATGCGTGGCATGTACACTTATAATAGCGGTTTTAATGCCAAGGGGTGGGCTTTTAGTGGAAACCTCACTTATCGTTGGGCAAACCGCGGTTATGTAGAGGGCACATTCTATAATGCCTTGTCTTATTTCATCGGTGTACAGAAACTGTTCGGTAACCACAGTCTTTCTTTCTCCACATGGGGCAATCCAACCGAGCGCTCTACACAGGGAGCAGCGACTGATGAAAGCTTCTGGATAGCTAATGATTACCAGTATAACCCTTATTGGGGCTATCAAGATGGGAAGAAACGAAACTCTCGTGTTGTCACAGACTTTGCTCCTACAGCCCTCTTGACATGGGATTGGAACATCAATAACAATACAAAATTGACGACAACCTTACTTGGGAAGTATAGCATGTACAAAAGTACGAAGCTCAATTATAACAATGCAGACAACCCACAGCCAGATTATTATAAGGTGTTACCCAGCAACTTCTATGATGTATGGGGTAACATCTCACGCTTCAAGACCGCACAGGCTTTGGCCGATTGGCGCACAGCTTACGAATGGCTTTCAAGCAGTAAGGCACATCGCCAGATAGATTGGAACCGCTTGTATGAGGCTAACCGCGGTGCAAGTCAGCAGGGTGCAGATGCTATGTACTATGTACAGGCTCGCCACAACAATAATATTTATTTGACGTTGGCTTCTGCCTTGACTAAGAATTTGACTGAAAAGAGTATCTGGAACCTTGGTTTTGCCGTTGCAGGTAATAAGGGGTTCCACTATCAGACTATGGAAGATATGCTCGGAGCAAAGTCATTCCACAACGTAAACAACTATGCAATAGGCACATTTACAAAGAATTCAGACGCTGTGCAGTATGATCTTAACCGACCAAATGCCCTTGTTGGTGAAGGCGATAAGTTTGGTTACGATTATAATATCAATGTACTTCGTGGCAATGTATGGAGTAATTATGCTGAAACATTTGGTGTCTTACATTATAGTATTGCTGCCAAGGTGGGCTATGATGCAATGAACCGTGATGGAAAAATGCGTAATGGTTTGTTTGCAAACAACTCATATGGCAAGAGCAAGACAGCTGAATTCCTCTCTGGTGGAGCTAAGTTTGCAAGCTCTGTCGACATGGGACATGGTAGCGTTTTGTCGCTCGGAGTAGGCTATGAAACCAAGGCTCCGAATGCAAACGTAGCTTTCCAAGCTCCTGAAATGAATAATGATTTCGTGCAAGACCTAAAGAGTGAGCGTATTTTCAGCAGCGAATTGGGTTATCAGTTCAGCACATCTTGGCTGCATGCCAACTTGAGTGGCTATTACAGTCGTGTTGACAATGCTACCGAATGGACTTGTTTCTACTTCGATGACATTAATTCTTTCTCCTACAATGCACTCAATAAGCTGAAGAAAGCCTATTATGGTGTGGAGTTAGGTATGAAGTTTAAGCTGACTTCCTATCTCGATTTGAAGGCTTTGGGCACAATCAGTGAGGCTAAGAACTTGAGCAATGCACACGTTCGTTACTTGAATTCCACACAGGGAAATTACCAGGATGACGAGGCTATTGTAAAGGGAATGCGCGAGAGTGGCACTCCTCTTACTGCAGCAAATATAGGACTTAGCTTCCATCAGCAAGGCTGGTTCATCGATTTGAACGGTAATTATTACGACCGCATCTACTTGGGTTACTCGCCTTATTACCGCTATGCATCGTCCTTGAAGGCTATCGGGGCAATTGATAGTAATGGGAATTATATCGTCAGTCCGCAGGATAAGGGTAAAGGAGGCTTTATGCTTGATGCAAGTATAGGCAAGACCATCCGCTTGAAGAAAGGCTCGTTGTCAATCAACCTCATGATAACCAACCTCTTGAACAACCAGAAGATTGTCACCGGAGGTTATGAACAGAGTCGCAGTGACTACTCTGTTAAGACCGATGGAACCACAAGTGACCGCACTTATCGCTTCTCGAAGAACCCGAAGAAGTACCATGTATATGGCACAAATGGTATGTTGCAGGCATCATATAGATTCTAATCACTAATAGAAAAGACAATATGAAGAATATAAAATACATTATGCTGGCACTGCTCTGTGGGCTTTTCACAGGCTGTATGAACGGTGATTGGGATACACCAAGCGGTGGACATACGCGCGGAAACGCTCAAATTAAAGAGACGAATGTCCAGACTATTGCCCAGCTGAAGGCTAAATATGCAAGCACACTTGCCAGTGCTTATGGCTATACTCAGGTCACTGATGACGAACAAATCAAAGCCGTTGTGACCGGAAACGATATAGAAGGCAACCTTTTTGGTCAGATTTCAGTTGATGACGGCACTGGAGCTATGCTCATAGCTATCAGTGAAGGCGGTATCAATGGTTATCTCCCGGTAGGCACGGAGATACTCATCAGCCTCAAAGACCTATATATCGGCAACTACGGATACCAGCCACAGATAGGTACTCTCTATGAAAGTGCAAAGGGACAGACGTCAGTAAGCCGTATGGCTCGCATGCGTTGGGACCAGCATTTCACTTATACCGACAACAACAAGACGGTAACACCAGTGGAGTTTGACCAAAGTAAGATTTCTGATGCCAATTACTTGGCGGCCAACTGTGGTAAGTTGATGACTTTGAAAAGCGTTTATTTCAAGGACGGAGGCCAGAAAGTGTATGCTAACAAGGCCGATGTTGTCAACAATAACAGCTGTGAACGTGCGCTCAAAGGCATCAATGCTAATAATCTTGTCGTACGAACAAGCACCTATGCAGACTTTGCTGCCGACACCTTACCTGTTAGTAAGGTGAATATTACGGGTGTTTTCACGCGCTATAACAATAAGTGGCAGGTGATAATCCGGTCGGCAAAGGACGTAGAATACGTACAATAAATTAAACTATTCGATAAAAACTAAATGAGTAAGATTATGAAAAAACTACTTTATTCCTTGTTCCTTATGGCTATTACTGCCATGACATTTACAAGTTGTGAGAATGTTCCTGAACCCTATGATAATCCCAATGGCAATAAAGAAAAGCCTACTCCTGGGGCTAAGATAGAGCCTGCGGGCAAGGGAACTGAGGCTGATCCCTACAATGTTGCTGCCGCTATGCAACTCCTCAAGGCTGCAAAGGCTGACGAACCGACGGCTCCGATGTACGTAAGAGGTAAGATTGTAGAAATTCAGGGCGTTGAAACAAAAACGTATGGCAATGCGAATTACTATATTGCCGACAGCAAAGACGCAACCCAGAAGCTTTACATTTTCCAAAGCTTATACTTGGGTAAGAAGAGGTTTACTTCTGAAAACCAGATCAAGGTGGGTGATGACGTTGTAGTTTATGGCCCGTTCGTTAACTTCAAAGGTAACAAACCGGAGACCGTCGGCAAGGGAGCTACCTATATTCATATGTTGAATGGTCAGACTTCGGGTGGCGAAACACCTGCTGTTGACAAAGAAGAAGGTGACGGAACTGCAGCCACTCCATTCAATGTTGCAGCTGCTTTGGCAAAGGGTAATGCAAAGAATGTCTATACCAAAGGCTTCATCGTAGGGTATATCTATGGTAAGAAAGCTTCTGAAGGTGCCGTGTTTAATGCTGATACTTGTACTGTTGAAACCAATGTTCTCATTGCAACCAATGCCAATGAAACTAAGCTTTCAAAATGTGTTGCCGTTCAGTTGCCGAAGGGAGCTGTAAGAGAAGGTTTGAATCTTAAGGCGCATAAGCAGAATTATAAGCAGGAAGTTGTGCTCTATGGCGATATCGATAAGTACTTTGGTATGGCTGGAATTAAGAATCTGACTTATGCAAAATTGGGTACAAAAGAGTTTGGTACTAAACCTGGCACTACACCTTCAACCCCTGCTGTTACAGCCAAAGGAACGGGTACACTCGCTGATCCTTTCAATGCAGTTGCAGCAAAAGAGGCTGCTTCAAAGCTGGGAAAGGGAAAGACTTCGACTACAGATGTTTACATTAAAGGCAAGATATCAAGCGTAAAGTATACCTTTAGTGCAAAATACGGCACTGCAACTTTCAACATTTCTGACGATGGAAAGGCTGGAAATGACTTCATTATTTATAGTACATTGTACTTAGAAAACAAGAAATGGGTTGAAGGTAAGGAGAACGTTAAAGTCGGAGATGAAGTTATTATCTGTGGAAAACTGACCAATTATAATGGAACTCTTGAGACCGCTTCAAAGCAAAGCTATCTTTATTCGCTGAACGGTAAGACCAAGTAAGACTTAGAAAAACCTCTTAAATAATTTGGCAGGCTGCGAAGTTTTCATTAACTTTGCAGCCTGTTACGTTGAAAAAGAATTATAAACTATAATATTTAACGAAATGAAAAAAGGTATTCACCCAGAAAACTATCGCCCCGTCGTATTCAAAGATATGTCCAACGGCGATATGTTCCTTACAAAGTCTACAGCAAAGACCAATGATACAGTAGAGTTTGAAGGCGAGACTTACCCAGTGGTAAAGATTGAAATCTCAAGCACTTCTCACCCGTTCTATACAGGTAAGAGTAAGCTTGTTGATACGGCAGGTCGCGTAGACCGCTTCATGAACCGTTACGGTAAGCTGAAGAAGTAAATATATCCTTTTTTAAGTATATTCAAATTGGGAATGCGTTCAAACGTAGTTGCATATGCGTTTGAGCGCATTTTTTGCATTAAAAGCCTGAACCTATGAAATTCTATCGCCTGTTTCTGGCCCTTTCTGTGGCTGTTTTTTCCTTTATTTCGTGTGGAAACAATAATGATGATGATATTGATAATGGTGGCGGAACGACTACTGAAGCCAATGAAAATCGCAATATTTTCACTGTCGGTAAGCCTGCGGAAGTCACTCGTTTAGAGTTTCCTAAGTTGCAAGGAGGCACGAGTGAGGTTATTGTCCACAGCACTTCAGACTTTGGAATGACTTATGCTTTGGAGTGGGATCACGCCAAAAAGTCACAGCGTTGGAGCTGTTATGAAATCACAAGTGCCAACAACAAGAAGGGTTGGAACCGCAGGAATTGGAACAAGACGACTTGGGGTGGTGACCCATTTCAGAAAGATCCGAAGATACCGGCTAACGAACAACCTCCTGTAAAAGGTGAGTTCAGCGGGAGTCACTATCCGGGTTACTCTAACAGTTACTATGACCGAGGGCATATCTGTGCCTCTGAAGACCGTATTTATTCTAAAGATGCCAACGAGCAAACGTTCTACATGTCGAACATGCAGCCACAGGTTCATGTGTTTAATGCAGGGATTTGGCAGAAAATGGAAGCGTGCATACAGAGTAATGCCTACCGAGGTGAAGTGGTTTATGTGTGTAAAGGCGGAACGATAGATAAGGATTCACAGATTCTTACCCATACAAGGAGTGGCTTCATCGTGCCTCGTTATTTCTTCATGGCAGTGTTGATGAAGGATGAAAAGGGCTATCATGCTTTTGGTTTCTGGGTAGAACATCTCTATGAAAAGCATAAACAAGATCGCCTTTCGCAGTATGTTGTCAACATTGTTGACCTTGAGAAGAAGACCGGAATCGACTTCTTCTGCAATCTTCCTGACGAAACCGAGCGTAAAGTTGAACGGGAAAATGTGCAAGCAGTGCGGTCATATTTCAGGTCATGGGGAATTAATTAATTCATAATTCACAATGCATAATCCATAATTTTTAATGTGGAATGTGTAGTGTTGAATTGTAGTTAATGTATAATTCACAATGCATGATGCATAATTTTTAATGTAGAATGAGGAATGTTGAATTGTAGTTAATTCATAATTCACAATGTATGATGCATAATTTTTAATGTGGAATGAGGAATATTGAATTGTAGTTAATTCATAATTCACAATGCAATGATGCATAATTTTTAATGTGGAATGAGGAATGTTGAACTGTATTTAATGCATAATGCACAATTCATAATGCATAATTACGAAGCGAGTTATAACTAATTTCCTTACAAGTTAGCTCTCCCCTCCCTTGGGGAGGGGTCGGGGGTGGGTATCTATTAAATTCTTTTACAAAAGCCTTTGCGAGACAGCCCGTGCTGAGAAGCAAAAGCATTGCGGTCGGAAATACGCGAGTTTTGAGCCTACTTACAACGCGTTGACTATAAGGATGTTATGAGAAACAAGATAAAATACAGCGTAAAATCATGGCAAAAAGCGTTGCAATCTGCGTCATATCAGCGTCCAAAATGAGGTAAAATGCACGCTGAAATGATGCAGATGAGCGTGTAATT
>NZ_KV817564.1:10023-16636 GCF_001814685.1 Prevotella sp. HMSC077E09
TGCCTTTTTAACGCACTCTTTTTTTACATTTTCAACTTAAAGGACAACTTAAGTTTAATGCATACTGCACAATGCATGATGCATAATTACGAGGTGAGTTATAACTAATTTCCTTGCAAATTCAAGCTCCCCTCCTTGGGAGGGGTTGGGGGAGGCTCCGCAAGTTAGCACACCCCTCCCTTGGGGAGGGGCCGGGGGTAGGTATGACTTGTTACGAGGTTAACATAAGATTGGAGCCTCTCCCCTCCCTTGTCAGGGAGCAGAAGAGGCTTTCTATATTGAGTTTTTGGAAGGTCTTACTTTACCTTTTCACGATTTTGTTCTCGATTTTAATACCTGATGCACGTGTCTGGGCAGCTCTGCTGAAAACGATATCGCCCTGTTTTGCATAGCTGTAGCGGGCAAGTTTGAAGTCAATATATTCGGTGTTGTTCACGCCAATCATGGTTCCTTCGAAGCGGTTAGCATCAAGATAGCTCTGCAGATTGCTCTCTTTGTCGAGCATGGTGATGCGATATTTCTTCTTTGAACTGTCGTATGTGATGTAGATATCGCTTGTTCTTTCATCGATTTTCCACGTGAAATTGAGCGTTTGGGTTTCGGTCTTTCCGTTTGAAGTGGCTATATCTATCTCGCGTCCACGGCCTCCTAAACCTGTGGCATCATACTGGTCGAACTCTATCTGCACGTTGAATTGTGCAATAGCTCGCTGTCCGTTGTCATCGTTATACTCGTATCTCATGGCACCTTCCCAATGACCTCGCAGGGTATTGGCAAGGTCTTTAAGATATTTGGCATCGCTGTCTGCATTGTCATCAGCATTGTTTACCCACCAATTGCGACCGTCTTCATAGTAGGTGTTGCCCGAATCGCAACTCGAAAATGCCATGGGTGTTGCTGCTATTAGAAGCAGTAGCAAGGTTTTAGTCAGTTTTTTCATGTCTGTTCTAAGTTTTAATTTATGACTCTCTGATATCTTATTCTGCAAAGAAACGCTGCGGACGACCTGTTGCTGTGCCTGACGCACGACTCTTGGCATAGCCATAATAGCTGTCGTAATCGTAGTCGTCAAAGGTGTAACTGCTCCAATTGGGGGAGTAAGTGTGGTAGAGTGTGATGGTCAGCATCTGCCCGTTGCCCGTCTGTATATACCCCGAGAGACGGTCATCGCTAAGCGTATAGTTGTAGATAACGACGTTGGTATTGTCTTCTTCGAAGTGAATGTAAATGTTGGTATTCCTTACATACCAGGTAATATGACTGGCCTGATAGCTGTAAGGGGCATTGTTGTAGTAGTCAATCCAATAACCATCGCCCGAGTTATAGCCACTGTTGAACTGCACTTTGCTTTCAGCAGCCCTGTACTCCCTGCCATTATATCTTGAATATGCATAGACATTCCCCTGCCAAGTGCCTGCAAGGGTGGCAGCAACTTCAGCATCTTCATCGCAAGAAACCAATGACAAGGAGAGTGCAGCCATAAGCATTACCGTGAATATTGTCGTAAATCGTTTCATCATAAACTGAATTTAGGGTTTATACTTCTTTTTAATTTCTATGCAGCAAAGATAGAACTATTCTGTCAGTCCTAAAATGTAAAATCCATATTCGACAGTAGGGATTTCCCTCTTTTATATGGAGAAAGCCTCCAAAGCTGTCAGTTTAGCGTATGACAAGGTGGCACAGAGCGTGCTTTCCATATCCCATTTAATCTAAAATTGAGTTAACATCATTTGCCGTCTGGCTGAAATTCGGTTTATTTCACTATCTTTGCGTTAGCATGTATGACAGAAATGGCGATGCAAAAGAATGGCACATAATTTGTCGTATGCGAGATATTAGACAACAATTTTTAGTATTAAAGAATAAAAGAACAATGAGAACAGTTTATGATTTTTCTGTAAAAGACAGAAAAGGTGGTGATGTTTCACTGAAAGAATATGCCAATGAAGTGCTTCTAATCGTGAATACGGCTACACAATGTGGCTTTACTCCTCAGTACGAAGAGCTTGAGAAGCTTTATGAAACCTATCATGCACAGGGCTTTGAAGTGCTTGATTTCCCTTGCAATCAATTCGGACAGCAGGCTCCTGGCACTGATGAGAGCATACATCAGTTCTGTAAATTGAACTATAACACAGCTTTCCCACGTTTCAAGAAGATTAAAGTGAATGGCGAAGATGCCGAGCCTTTGTATCAGTTCCTCAAGGAACAGAAGGGCTTTGCAGGTTGGGACGAGAGCCATCCTATCTATCCAATTCTCGACAAGATGCTTTCAGAAGCTGATCCAAACTATAAGGAAAGTGCTGAGATTAAGTGGAATTTCACGAAGTTCCTCATTAATAAGAAAGGACAGGTTGTTGCTCGTTTCGAGCCAACAGAGAACTTCGAACATATCAAGGAGCAGATAGAAGCGCTCTTGAAAGATTAATCACCTATTTAAATATATAGGAGGAGAGAGAATGGAACATACCAGATGTTTGATTATCGGGAGTGGACCGGCAGGCTATACAGCGGCTATCTATGCCGGAAGAGCTAACTTGCAGCCCGTGGAATACTGTGGAATGCAAGCCGGAGGGCAGCTTACTCAGACCACGATTGTTGACAACTTTCCTGGTTATCCGAATGGTGTTGACGGCAATCAGATGATGATGGAGCTGCGCGAACAGGCCGGAAGATTTGGTGTGGACATGCGAGATGGTGAGATTATAAAAGCCGACTTCTCACAGAAACCGTATGTCTTTACGACTGATCGTGGCGTGGAAATCTCTGCCGATAGCGTGATTATTGCAACTGGAGCAACGGCTAAATATCTCGGGCTTCCTGATGAACAGAAGTATATGGGGCAGGGAGTCAGTGCCTGTGCTACATGCGATGGCTTCTTCTATCGTAAGAAAGTTGTGGCTGTTGTGGGTGGAGGTGACACGGCATGTGAGGAAGCTCACTACCTATCGGGACTCTGTTCAAAGGTTTATATGATAGTACGCAAGCCCTATTTGCGTGCTTCTGAAGCCATGAAACGCCGTGTTGAAGCTGTTGAAAACATTGAAATCCTCTATGAAACCAACACTCTTGGACTCTACGGAGAGCATGGAGTAGAGGGTGCACATGTCGTCTATCGCAAGGGCGAAAGCGATGAACGAGCGTATGATTTGCCTATCGATGGCTTCTTCCTCGCTATCGGTCATAAGCCGCAGACAGCTGTTTTCAAGGATGCTTTGGCACTTGATGAGCAGGGATTCATTAAACTTGAAGGTCAAAATCAAGCCACTAACATCGATGGAGTGTTTGCTGCGGGCGATGTTTGTGACCCACATTATCAGCAAGCTATAGTCGCTGCAGGCTCTGGAGCAAAGGCCGCGCTTGATGCACAAGCCTATTTAAGCGAAATTGGAAAATAGGAAAAGCAGTTTTTTCTACTGCAACTTTCTGAATATGAAAAGGCCAACGAATGTCAATGCTCCGTTGAGTATGAGCAGTTCGTAGCCGAAGTTATACCCGGTTATCTGTTTTGTTATCGTTTCGATAGCAAAGCAAATGACCGGGCTTACTATTGCTATATAAGGCACTGCGCGGTCTTTTACCTGCCAACGCGTAAAGAGTCCGAAGGCAAACAGACCGAGCAAGGGGCCATAAGTGTAGGAGCAGATGATGTAGATAGCATCAATCACGCTTGTGGAATTCACTATCTTGAAACCTAAAATGAATACCACGAAGAGCAGGGCAAAGCCAAGATGCGTGCGCTTTCGCAATTTCTCATCGTCTTTTCTCTCCATAATATCCACGCACCAGCTTGTAGTTAAGGCTGTCATGGCACTGTCGGCGCTTGAAAAACTGGTTGCAACGATGCCGATTGTAAACAACACTATAATGAGTGCTCCAAGGCTTCCTGTGGCGGCAAACATCGGTAAAAGGTCGTCGGTCATCTGTGGAATGGCGATGCCTTCCTTATTGGCAAGCATCATCAGCAGTATGCCTAAAGACAGGAAAAGCAGATTAACGGGCACGAAAGCCAAGCCATAAGTGCACATATCCTTTTGCGCATCACGCAGTGTTTTGCAGGTAAGGTTCTTCTGCATCATGTCTTGATCGAGTCCCGTCATCACGATAACAACGAATATTCCACTAAAGAACATCTTCCAAAAGTTCAGCTTTGAGGCCCAATCATCCCATATGAATATGCGGCTATGGCTATCATTTGCAATAGCTATTACTGCTTGACTGAGACTTAAATTGAGTTCCGACGTGACGTGATAGATAATTAACAACAGAGCGAGAAACATGCACAAAGTTTGAAAAGAGTCAGTCCAAACGAGCGTTTTAATGCCACCTCTGCGCGTGTAAAGCCATATAAGACCGACCATGATGACCACCGTCAGCACGAAAGGAACACCCAATTGGTCGAGCACGAAACGCTGGAGAATGATGCAGACCACATAGAAACGCACGGCTGCCCCTATGAGTTTCGACAGCAGAAAGAATGAAGCGCCAGTCTTATAGGCGCGTTGTCCGAGTCTTGTTTGCAGGTAACTGTAAATCGTTGTGAGGTTCAATCTGTAATAAACCGGCAGCAGAACGAAGGCCACGACAGCATAGCCAAGGATGAAACCGAGACACATTTGCAGATAGCTCATATCGGTTTTGACCACCATACCCGGCACACTGACAAACGTGATGCCCGAGATTGACGCGCCAATCATGCCAAACGCCACCATATACCATGGCGAACGGCGGTTGGCCCGATAGAAAGTGTCGTTTGTAGCGCGTCGACTGGTGAGCCGACTGAACACAAGAAGTATGCTGAAATAGGTGAGAATTGTAATAATTATGACCATAATGAGTGCAAAATTAATAAAAAAACAACATTATTCCTCTTTTGAACTTTCTTTTTATTACCTTTGTATGACGAAATGACCTCCTATAAACGATTTAACAAAACAAGGTTATGAAACAGAAGAAATTCATCTTGCAGGAACATGAAATTCCTACACATTGGTATAATATACAGGCAGATATGCCCACAAAACCATTGCCACCGCTGCATCCGAAAACGCGAAAGCCCCTCTCTCCTGACGACCTTAGCCACATCTTCAGTAAGGAGTGTTCAAAGCAGGAGCTTGATACTGTGAACTCATGGATAGAGATTCCCGAGGAAGTTCGTGAGAAATACAGCTATTACAGAGCCACTCCGCTCGTGCGTGCCTATGCACTTGAGAAGGCTTTGGGCACCACTGCGCACATCTATTTCAAGAATGAGAGCACCAATCCTTTAGGTTCTCACAAGATAAATTCGGCCATTCCGCAGTGTTATTACTGTAAAGAAGAGGGTGATACCAACGTGACCACAGAGACCGGAGCAGGTCAGTGGGGCATGGCATTAAGCTATGCAGCCAAGCTCTATGGACTTGAAGCAGCCGTCTATCAGGTGAAGATTACATTGCAACAAAAGCCTTATCGCTCGATAGCCATGCGTACGTTTGGGGCCACAGTCGAGGGTTCTCCGTCAATGTCTACACGCGCGGGAAAGAATATCATCACGCGAGAACCGAATTATCCCGGTACATTAGGCACGGCAATTTCAGAGGCCATAGAACTTGCAACGACTACTCCTGGCTGTAAATATACACTTGGTTCGGTGCTCAATCATGTGGGATTGCATCAGACAGTGATTGGTCTTGAAGCCGAAAAACAGATGGAAATGGCTGGTGAATATCCTGATAAAGTGATAGCATGTTTTGGAGGTGGCAGTAATTTTGGAGGCATTGCATTCCCCTTTATGCGTCATCTTTTTGACAGAAGTCATGCAAATACCGAGTTCATTGCAGCTGAACCTGCGAGTTGTCCAAAGCTTACTCGCGGTAAGTTTGAATATGACTTCGGAGACGAAGCAGGCTATACGCCATTGCTTCCGATGTACACATTGGGGCATGATTTCAAGCCCGCCAACATCCATGCAGGCGGTCTTCGCTACCATGGTGCAGGTGTGATTATCTCGCAACTCATCAAGGATGGCTATATGCACGGCGTTGATATCCCGCAGTTAGAGTCGTTCCAAGCAGGCCTTCTCTTTGCGCAAACCGAGGGAATTATCCCTGCTCCGGAGAGCTGTCACGCTATAGCAGCGACTATTCGTGAGGCTAAAAAGGCCACCGAAGAGGGTAAGTCGCCTGTCATTCTCTTCTGTCTTAGCGGTCATGGACTGATAGATATGCCGAGCTACGACAGCTATATCAATGGCGATCTGCGCAATTATAGCTTGAGTGATGAGGAGATTGAAGAGAGCTTAAAGCGTATTCCAAGGTAAATAAAAAGCTTCTTCAGACAATGAAAATGTAAAAAAAGAGTGCGTTAAAAAGGCACTTTGAAAATCTTCGAAATAGAAATGGGAAAGCCGTTTTCAGCGAGTTACAGAGGCTGAAAACGGCTTTTGTTTCATCATTTATGGCTTGTCATCTTGCAATCTGCGTCAAATTACACGCTCATCTGCATCATTTCAGCGTGCAAAATGAAGCAAAACGCAGGCTAAAATGACGCAGATTGCAATGCTTTTTGCCATGATTTTACGCTGTATCTTGCCTCGTTTTTCATAACATCCTCATAGTCAATGCGTTGC
>NZ_KV817564.1:16736-40195 GCF_001814685.1 Prevotella sp. HMSC077E09
ATTTCCGACCGCAATGCTTTTGCTTCTCAGCACGCCCCTTCCTGCGAAAGCATTTGTAAAAGAAAATAACAAAAACCCACCCCCGCCCCCTCCCCAAGGGAGGGGAGTGCTAACTTGCGGAGCCTCCCCCTGCCCCTCCCAGGGAGGGGAGCTTAAACTTGCAAGGAAATTAGTTATAACTCGCTTCGTAATTATGCATTATGAATTGTGCATTATGCATTAAATACAATTCAACATTCCTCATTCAACATTCCACATTACTAACAGTGCTGTGGCTTTTCAAGCCACAGGAACCTGCTGATTATAATAAAGATAAATCTCAATGGAGTTGTTTTTTCTGTATAGAAACGGTTGAAATTGACTTGCATAAAAAAAGGGGCTCCGCCGAGTCCCAACCTTTGTTAACCTTAAATCTAATACTATGAAAAACACATTGCAAAGATATCTCTAATTTCAATGCTTGTCAAGAGATAGTAGGCATAAAATGATTTAATATTTGTTTTTATTGATTTATATCAATTATGTGTACGCAAACAAACTGTTTTCAGCCTTCATCTTAACGCAAAAGAAGCTTAAAAACTTGTTTTATTCAAAATTAATCTCTATCTTTGCACCAGATAAAACACAGAGAGTGAAATAAGGATTTGGAATTCCGACAGGCGCATTTTGTCGGGGTTCTTATTTTTTTGGTTACTCTTTCAGCGTTCAATTTTAATTAACTAAACAAGAAAGATTATGGCTTACATGTCACAAGAAGGCTACGATAATCTTGTAGCAGAGCTCCAACGGCTTGAATCAATAGAGCGTCCTAAGGCATCAGCCGCAATTGCTGAAGCCCGCGATAAAGGCGACTTAAGTGAGAACTCAGAGTATGATGCAGCCAAAGAAGCCCAGGCTCATCTCGAGGATAAAATCAATAAGATGAAGGTGGCCATTGCTGAAGCGAAGATAGTTGACTTGTCTCGTCTCAGCACGGATGCCGTTCAGATTATGTCTAAGGTAGAGATGACCAACATGGGAACCAAGGCTAAGATGGTATATACTATTGTCAGTGAGAGCGAAGCAAACTTGAAGCAGGGCAAAATCAGCATTAAAACGCCGATTGCACAGGGTCTGTTGAACCACAAGGAGGGCGAAATCGTTGAGGTAAAGATACCTCGTGGCACCATTAAACTACGTATTGATAAGATCAGTATTGATGTGTAAATAACGCTTAATTCCTTAAAAGAAAAAGATATGAGTACCGTGTTTTCAAAGATTGCAGCAGGGGAGATACCAAGCTACAAATGTGCCGAAAGCGACAAGTTCTATGCGTTTCTCGACATTGACCCCGTCACAAAGGGACACACTTTGGTTATACCTCGCAGGGAGGTTGACTATATTTTCGACATGGATGATGATGAGTTGGCCGAGTTTGAAGTGTTTGCCAAGCGGGTAGCTCGTGCCATTAAAGCAGCTTTCCCCTGTAAGAAAGTGGCACAGGTTGTGCTCGGTCTTGAGGTAAATCATGCTCATATCCACTTGCTTCCAATGAATAGTGAAGCTGATGTTGACTTCAAACATCATGTGAAACTCACCGAAGAGGAATTTCAAGAAATAGCGGAGAATATTAGAAAAGAGTTCAAATAGGAAGTCTCCCCCTGTCCTTTGCTTTCCTTGTTGCGCTCACTCAACGAACAGCAACCTACGGTTCCAAAGGAGAGAAGGGCGAACTTGCGAGTTTACTGAACTTTTCTTTCCGACAAAGTTTAAGTATGTGAAACCATAAAAAGCGACACTCTGTGATGCAGAGTGCCGCTTTTTAAGTCTCAATCTGTTTCCTTTTGTCAAGTTTGAGCAAATCTTTTGCCGTTCAAACTCCCCTCCCTTGGGGAAGGTTAGCGTGGGTTTTAAGAGCCTTTTGAAAAGGTCAACAATCTCTCCATCAGCCTTGGTATGCCATAGTTCTCTATCTCTTCTTCCTTTATCCAGATGAAATCTGAAGGCAAAGTGGGCTGTTGTTGCGGTGTAAGAAGATAGAAATCGGCAAGGATGATACGATGAGTGAGCACGTGTTTCACATCCTTTTGTAGCAGAATGGCAGTCGAACAGAGGTCTGAAGTGAGGTGTTCGGCCTCGGGAACTGTCCACAGTCCCTGCCAGATATCACCGCTTCCACGCTTGTGAATGGTTGTCATTCCGTTCCACCTTATATAATATAAGGCGAGATGTCGCGTCTTAATCTTCACTGTTTTGAGTTTCACGGGCAGCTGTTCTACGCGTGCTCTGCGTCTTGCTACACATGTTTCAGCTAACGGGCAAACTTCACATTGCGGACTTTTTGGCGTACATTGTGTTGCTCCGAAGTCCATTACGGCCTGGTTATAGTCGGCAGCTGCCCCTTGAGGTAAATGTTCTTGGGCCAGTGCAGCAAAGAGTTTAATGCCTTCAGTGGTATTAATAGGCGTGTCGATACCGAAGTATCGCGCCAGAACTCGATAGAAGTTGCCGTCAACGGAAGCCACTTGAAGACCGAAAGCAAAGCTTCCAATGGCCGCAGCTGTATAGTCTCCCACGCCTTTCAGCCGCTTGATACCGTCTAAAGTGTTGGGAAAATGCCCCAAAGCAACTATCTGTTGCGCCGCTTTATGCAGGTTTCGAGCCCGTGAATAGTAGCCCAATCCCTGCCACATACGCATTACTTCGTCTTCTTTTGCAGCTGCAAGGTCTTCTACGCAAGGCCATTTTTCCATGAAACGCAGCCAATAATTCATGCCTTGTACAATGCGAGTCTGTTGCAATATGATTTCACTGAGCCAGATAGCATAGGGATCTTGCGTGTTGCGCCACGGCAGATTGCGCCCGTTTGTGCGATACCAGGCGAGTAAAATCGAAGTGAAAAGCGAGATGTTTTGCTTCATATTCGTGCAAAGTTACAATTTTTCTCAGATAAAAAGAGTATCTTTGTAGGGATAAATCCAACTGTATAATGTTGTGGAAATCAAATTAATCAGTGCGAAACATGATGCAGACGAATGTCGAACTTGAGCAGGCTTGGGAGTTTGTGGAACATACAGGTACGAGCGTATTCCTTACAGGAAAGGCAGGAACGGGTAAGACTACATTCCTTAGAAGCGTAGTGGAGAAAAGCCAAAAGCGGTTGGTTGTGGTTGCACCTACAGGCGTTGCAGCTATCAATGCGCGTGGAGTGACCATTCATTCTTTCTTTCAATTGCCCTTTTCTCCCTATATTCCAAATACCATAGTCAAGGGAGAATATGGGGTATCTAAGGAAAAACGGAACATCATCAGAACGCTTGACCTCCTCATTATCGATGAAATCAGTATGGTTCGAAGCGACCTTTTGGATGCGATTGACTCGGTGTTGCGTCGCTTCAAGAACCCTATGAAACCCTTTGGTGGCGTTCAATTGCTCATGATGGGCGATCTTCAACAGCTCACTCCGGTAGTAACTGAGGAGGATGCCGGCATGTTGAAGCCTCATTATTCGACCCCTTATTTCTTTGGAAGTCACGCACTTTCTCAGATACCCTACGTCACCATAGAACTCAAACACGTTTACAGACAGCAGGATGTTGGCTTTCTTCATCTCCTGAACCATGTGAGAGAAGGGCGTCCTACGGCTGAAGATATGGAGCAACTGAATGCTCGGTTTCATCCTGATTTCCATCCTGATGCAGACCAAGGCTATATCAGATTGACAACTCATAACGCCATGGCTGACCATTATAATGACAGTCAATTGGCGCAACTTCAAACGCCTTCGTTCGACTTCAAGGCTGAAATCAATGGCGTTTTCCCTGAATATAGCTATCCCACGAACGAGGTGTTGACACTCAAGAAGGGTGCACAGGTGATGTTTGTGAAGAATGATTCTTCACCTCTTCGACAGTATTATAATGGTCGTATAGGCCGAGTGAAGCGCATAGATCAGGAAAACATTATCGTACATTGCCCCGGAGATGACTTCGATATCACTGTAGGTGTGCAGGAATGGGAGAATACTCGCTATATCATTAATAAGGAAACAAAGGAGATAGAGCCTGATGTTCAAGGCTCATTCAGGCAATATCCGCTGCGATTGGCATGGGCAATCACCATTCATAAGAGCCAGGGGCTGACCTTCGAACATGCCATTATAGATGCCGGTTTGTCGTTTGCTTCGGGACAAGTTTACGTGGCCTTGAGCCGTTGCAAGACTCTTGAAGGACTTGTTCTTGCCTCTCGTATTGACGAAAAAGCTATCATTAATGACCAGCGGGTGAATGATTATATCTCGCGACAAGAGGAAGAAGCACGTCGAAGTATAGGTCTTTTGGAACTTTACAAGCAAGATTATTATAAACAACTGCTGGTAGAACTCTTCAGTTTCCATGATATTCTGCGTGCTCAAGAGAGTCTTTGCAGGGCAGCAGTAGAGTGGCTCCATGCCTATCCGAGACTCACTTTGCTCCATAAGTCGACGCTCAACAGTTTGCAAAAGCAGGTAGGAAGCGTTGCCATGAAATGGCTTTCGGTCATCCAACAATCTAATTATGACCAGCTGACAGAGGGTACTTTTCTTGACAGAGTGAAGCGGAGTGCAGGATATTTCAATGCAACACTCAATACCTATATACGTCCGTTGATAGCCCAGACACGCGATATAAAGATTGAAAACAAGCATGGTGCCGAGCGTTTGCAAGCCACTTTTGATGATCTCTCTTTGGCTTATCTCACCAAACACTACTTGCTTGATGAAGTTTGTAAACGCGGATTTGATGTTGGTTGCTATCTGAAAATGCGCCAGACAGCATTTCTTGACGCACTCGATGAGGTGGCTCCGCAGGCTAATGGCCCACGCCGCAGACGCAAATCGAAGTCAGAAAGTGCGGCTCCAAAGCCCAAACGGGAAGACACTAAGCTTGTTTCGCGTCGCATGTTTGATGCGGGAAAGACCGTTGGAGATATCGCTGTGGCTCGCAGTCTGACTGTTGCAACGATTGAAAACCATTTGGCTTATTACGTCGAACAGGGCGAACTCGAGGCTGTCGACATTATAGGAAAGGAACGTTATGAGGCTGTTAACGGTGCCATTCATAAGCTTAGAACCACCGTCGACATGAAAACCATAAAGGAATTATGCCCGAGTGAGGTCACCTATGGCGACATTAAAGTGGTCTTGGCAGAGAAAAACAGACGCGCTTCTACGGCTTCTTGAAGCGGTCTTTGAATGGTTCGGTCAGTGCATACGTGCGTTTCAATGTCTCGGCATCAATGGTTTGATTGACTAAGTCGAGCGCGAAAGGCATCATTTCCTTAGCTTCCTGAGAGCGCAGATAATTCGCATCAAGACACCATGTGCCTAATCTGTAACGGTCAAGTGCGTCAGCATCCTTGAAATCATGATATACCGTGAGCCATGCAGGAGCTTCATCTTTGCCCTCATTCTGAATATAGGCATCACCCAAAGTGTCGTCTTGGTCGTGGAAACGGATAGCAGCATAGGCCTCGGGAAGATAGTGCATGTCGGCATGTTCCGCACAGAATGCTTTGTAATATTCGGCAGCCCGCTCGCCATGTCCCTTGTCGAGATAGTTGTCTTTGCGTCGGGTGTCATGAAATATCGCGGCATGACAGAGTGCAATCGTGGCTCTTATGCGCAGCTTCTGCATGTTGGCAAGCCGAAGCGCATGAAGCAAAACGCGCTCGCAATGACCTTCTGTGTGCACGTCAATGTCGTCTTCAAGCGGCCAGAAATCCACCTCACAGTGCATTCGTTGTGCCCAGAAAGTGAACATTTCTCTTATTTGTGGGCTTTCTTTCTCAAGGATGCTATTGGATATATTCATAATTTTTTGCTAATTTTGCAAGCGATATGAAGAAGATTTTTCTATTTGTTTTGTGCAGCGTGGCAGCCATGTCAGTATCTACTTCATGCCGTTTTGCGCGTGAAGACAATCCCGGTGATACCGTGGCAGCTAACGAATTCGACCCTACAATCGGTCAGAAGGCCAAGTCGTTGCACGCATCTGCCGACACCTCGGCTATGAATTCGACGGTTGACAGCACGGATATTTTCTTTGTGGGTGACGGCAGTACGAAGCAGCAGTTGCAATTGGTTTCCTACCCAAGCAAGTGCGATACCGCCGTTTTCTCCAAGGCACGCCACATCAAAGTGCAGGGAAATGCAGACTTTGGGCACGTGGTTCGCGTTGGTTTCTATCGTCTGCCGTCCGGTGACTCCATTGTGAAAACTGTCGAAGAAATTACATTATAAATCAGTTGGGGGCACAAAGTATGGTGCAGACACGGTCTTGAAAGGCTCTGCCATTACGCCCGTGCATCACTCCTTGATTGATAATGGCGAAGCAAAGCATGTGTCCATTGGCCGCCTGACAATAGCCGGCAAGACTGCTGATGCCGGTAAGTGTGCCCGTCTTAGCCTTTACATTGTCGCGCGTAAAACTTCCTTTCATTCGTTTTTTCAATGTTCCGTCAACGCCTGCTATAGGGAGTGCAGGCATCAGTTGGTGGCGGATGTTCTCGTTTTTGTAGGCATAGCGCAGCATTTTCACTTCTAATTCCGCGCTGACATAATTGTAGAGAGAAAGCCCAGAGCCGTCAGCAAACTTATATCGTGACGCATCTAATCCGATTTTATCAACCAAACGGCGCTCCACAGCGCGTGCACTTCGTGCCGAAGCAGGGTGGTTTCCCGTGCTTGCAGCTATCTGATAATACATTGCTTCGGCATAAAGATTGTTGCTTTCCTTAAGCATACGCATCAGAATTTGGTCGATAGTGTGAAATCGGTTGACGATACAAAAGGCATCAGCGGGCTTGCGCTTTTCGTCTATATTGGCATCAACATAGATGCCATGTGCCACGAGTGCATCGAGAAAACGCGCCATGAAGATGTCTTTTCCACTGAAGAGTAGCGGTGTCAGTACGGGGTTTTTGTCGTCCCAACACCAGCCTTCTCCATACTGTTTTGTGTCTTTCATGCTCAAGTCGGCATAGAGATGCCCTTCGATAGTGTCGACACCCATCTTGCGGATAGCTTCAACAAAGGCATTGAGATCATCGGTGTTGAAGCGTGGATCGAAGCCTCCTACACAGTAAATGTCGCCTACAAGCTTGTTGTTTTCAATCTTTCCGGTGTAGCAAAGCTCGGTTTTGAACTGATAATCTCCGCCTAATCTGTCAATTGCTGTAATTGCTGTGACGAGTTTCATCGTGCTTGCCGGACGCATCAGTTGGTGCTCATTGAAGGCAAAGATAGTGCTGTCGGCATCAAGATCATAGACCATCAAGCCCACTTGTGAGGTCTTGAGAAGGTCGCTTCTGAGCAGTATTGCTAACTTGTTTTGCACACTTTGGGGCCACGGTAGGGCTATCGTGTCATCCGGAAGCGGGCTGATCATCGCCGAATCAGCTACATCACTCTCGTCATTATCTTCTATTGTCTCGTTCTCTATCTGCGAAAATGCAGGCAAAGTAAGCATTGAAAGCAGGAGAAACAGATATTTCAAATTCTTCATTGTCTTTTCTTTAGTTCGCTCATGAAAGCCTTCTGGTCGTCCGGTTGCAGACTGATGAGTCGGTTGGGGCCGTATTTCACGAGCAGATAACGACTTGCTCCGAAGGCCGTTTGCATGGGAATCACCTTCACGATGTCGGCAACCCGAATGTCCTTGTGGCGTGAAAGGCGTCCACGGTCAATGCGCAGGATGTCGTTCCCCTGGTCATCATGCATGAAAGTATAGGTGGTATGGAGCACGCGCTCAATGATCAACACGACAAAGATTGCCGTGATAAAGCCCGCAAAAGGCATCATGTGCCAAAAGCACCAGAGTGAAAATAGCGTGAATAAAACAATGGCACACTTGGCAACAAGCGTGAACTGATGATGAAAGACCCTATCCATTACATGATCAATAATATTCTTGCGTGCAAAAGTAATAAAAAGAAAGCAGAAACGTTTCTATCTTATTGTATTTTAGGATTTGTTGCATTCAATTCTGTTTTATTGCAGATAAGGTGAAAGTATAGCTTGTTTTCAATTCGATTTCGATAGAGTTTTCATCGTTTGAAAGCTTTACTTGCACGCGCTCTTCCATTCCTTGGCACTGTATGATGAATGATAGCGAAAGATGTGTTAATGCTTTTCAAGGATGTTTACAATTGCCCTTGCATAGCTTGCGTATTTGAAAAATCATTTCTCCCTGTTCAAAATACGTGAGTTTTGAAGCATTTCGGCAAAGCATTGACTGTCAAATGGTTATCTTGTTTGATGCTTTTTGAAGCACTTAATGACATTGAAGATATCTGCGATTTGCGTCATTTCAGCTTGTAATCTGCGTCAAGATGCGTGATGATTTCAGTCACTTTGCGAGGTAAAGTGACAGAGATAGCGAAGCAAGAAGGCCGAAGTGAGAATATCGAAGGCATGAAATCACTCCACTTTTATGCAGAAATGGCTTCACTGTCACATTGGAAGCGACATTTCATTTCTATTTGGTAGGGTCTTGAAATGTTAAAAACAGGATAACAATATTTACAAAAACAGAAGGAAGGTAAACTCGAATTTATAAACTTTCAGATGAGAATATGGCAGTTTCCCCACAGCAATAACCGCACAAGATGCTTTTCGTCATCATACGGTTTCAACATTATTCAAAGCTGATTTCCTCTTGACTTCCTGACCACTCCAAGGCAGATGAAACGGAAAAAGGCTGAAAGAACAAGCCTTGACAGGCTTCCTCTTCCAACCTTTTATAGGTTTTAATCGTTAAATCTGATTAGAGATTTGGGTTCATTTCTTTCCACTTGTCAACAGAAGGAACAATACCAAGCTCAACAATCTCGTCACGCATCTTGCAAAGATGCTCGTAAGACTTCTGCAAACCGTCCATTTCTTCCTTGGTTCCCGTAGGTTCTGTGAAATGAACACCGGTTTTGTCAATCGTTGTCGGCATTGCCATCATGACATTCTTAAAGCCAAGCTTGTCGTTGCAAACATAGCAACCAGCCGGCAAAGTGAACTTCTCGCCACCCATAGCTGCCTCAATCATCTTCACAGCATTATATGCCGGACTCTGGAAAGAGCTGCGACCACGGAGCTTAATGATGTTAGAACCGCCCTGAACTGTGTGATGTTTAATCTCTTCCCAACGCTCATCAGAAAGCTTCATCTCTGCCAATGGCTTGCCATCTACCTTTACTTGAGAAGCAAATACGGCCATCTGCTCACCGTGACCGCCATAAGTGTGTGCGCCGGTAACTTTATCCTGCTGTACACCGAACTCCTCTGCAAGTGCCTGCTGCAAGCGAGTTGAGTCGAGAGCAGCAAGAGATGTCAACTGACTTGGCTTCAAACCAGAGTGAATCAGCGTTGTCAAAGCGGTTACATCTGCAGGGTTGAAGATGACAACCACATGCTCTACATTGGGGCAGTACTTCTTGATATTGTCACCAAACTCGGCAGCAATCTTGCAGTTTCCTTTCAAAAGGTCCTCACGGGTCATGCCTTCCTTGCGTGGAGCACCGCCGGATGAGATGATATACTTAGCACCGGTGAATGCCTTTTCAGGGTCAGTGGTGTAGCAAAGATTAGCACCAGGGAATGCACATTGAGCCATCTCATCATATACTCCGTGTACACCTGGCTCGAAAATATCGTAGAGACAGATGTTAGGAGTAAGCCCGAGCATCAATACACTCTGTACCATGTTAGAACCAATCATACCACCTGCGCCGACGATAACCAGCTTGTCATTCGTTAAATACTTCATAATTGTAATTAATATTGTTTTGTTTTGAAATCTGATTTCTATGGTTTGTTCAACCGCAAAGTTAGTAAAAAATCCATGATTCAATGTATTTATCCAAGAGATTATTTGTTGTTAATTCTTAAAAACTTTATCTTTGTCATGTCGATTTAGCAAAACAAAGCACATGGAAACAATTAACCAACGATTGGAAGCATTGCGCGAAGTGATGCAACAAGAGCATATCGCAGCTTTCATCTTCCCAAGCACAGATGCTCATAACAGTGAATATGTGGCCCCACATTGGAAAGGACGCGAATGGATATCAGGCTTCAACGGCTCTGCAGGAACGGCCGTTGTCACACTGAAAAGTGCTGCCTTGTGGACGGATTCGCGCTATTTTCTGGCTGCCGAGCAACAACTTACAGGATCAGAATACCAACTTATGAGGCTCAAAGTAGACGGAACGCCTACCATTGCAGAATGGATTGGACAGCAATGCGAGGCAGGAAGCGAGGTGGGTATTGACGGAACAGTGAGCTGTTATGCTGAGACAGAAGCCTTGAAAGCCGAACTGCGCCACCAGGGAGGCATGACTTTGCGGCTCAATCTCGACCCACTGGCTCGCATTTGGAACGACAGACCAGCCATTCCACAGCATAAGATTAAACTGCATTCCCTTAAGTTTGCCGGAGAAACTACAGACTCAAAACTCGACAGAATACGTCAAGCCCTGCGCCGACAACATTGTGACGGCATGCTGATATCGGCCTTGGATGACATTGCCTGGACACTGAACATGCGTGGAACCGACGTGCATTGTAATCCGGTTTTCGTGAGTTATCTTGTCATTGAGCATGAAAAGACAACACTTTTTGTTGATAACGACAAGCTGACATCTGAAGTTTCAGCCTATCTTGCCATGCTTTCCATTAAGGTTCTCCCCTATAATGAGGTGGGAAAATATCTTAAACGGGACTACTTTGCCTATAACATTCTGCTTGATCCTAACGAGATTAACAGCTATTTAGTGGCCTGTGCGAAAGAAGGAAGAGCAGCAGTTGTGCTGACAACATCGCCCATACCAGAGATGAAAGCAGTGAAAAATGAGACAGAAATCCAGGGCTTTCACAATGCAATGAAACGTGATGGTGTAGCCATGGTAAAGTTTCTCAAATGGCTCATACCCGCTGTAAAGGCTGGTCATGAAACTGAAATTTCATTGGATAAGAAACTGACATACCTGCGTAGTCAACAGCCATTGTTCCGTGATAGTTCTTTCGACACCATCGTTGGATACGAACATCATGGTGCAATTGTACATTACGAAGCCACTCCCGAGACAGACATTACTATCGAACCCCATGGATTTGTGCTCATCGACAGTGGCGCCCAATATCAAGACGGCACAACGGATATCACGCGAACCATTGCACTTGGGTCTCTCACAGAAGAGCAGAAACGCGTCTACACCATAGTATTAAAGGGGCATATCCAACTTGAATTAGCTCGTTTCCCCGATGGGGTCAGTGGCACACAACTCGATGCTTTAGCCCGTGAACCCCTGTGGCGTGAAGGCTATAACTTTCTCCATGGCACTGGACATGGCGTTGGTTCATATCTCAATGTGCATGAAGGGCCTCATCAAATACGCATGGAATACAAGCCCGCTCCATTGCATGCAGGCATGACGGTGACCGATGAGCCAGGGCTCTATCTGTCAAATCGTTTCGGAGTTCGTATTGAAAACACCTTACTCATAACGGCAGATGAGGAGACAGAATTCGGCAAATTCCTTCGCATGGAACCCCTAACGCTTTGCCCAATTGACACAACTCCAATTCTCATCCCTATGATGACCGATGAAGAGATTGCTTGGCTCAATACATACCATGAATATGTTTACACTGCTCTCTCACCGCTTTTGAATGCCGAGGAACGTGAATGGCTGCGCAATGAAACACAAGCTGTCAGACGCAAACAAGCCTAACGCAGTGTTATGATGCCACATCATGCCGGCAAACAAGAAACAAGTTGTCTAATCACTTGCTTTATTCTTAAATTTTGTAAAATAAGAACTGCAAAACTTGCAGCGTTAAAATAAATTGTCTACTTTTGCACCCGCCTTACAAGTTAAGGGCGTTTAGCTCAGCTGGTTTAGAGCATCTGCCTTACAAGCAGAGGGTCGGCGGTTCGAATCCGTCAACGCCCACCGGTGTAACGGGTGGTTACCAGAGTGGCCAAATGGGGCAGACTGTAAATCTGCTGGCTATGCCTTCGGTGGTTCGAATCCATCACCACCCACTTCAATGAAAGGGATTTAGCAATGCTAAATCTCTTTTTTTATACTTTGAAATGCATCATTTCGCATTCTTTTTGTAACTTTGTGAAATGATGAATTCAGTCTTGTATATTAAGAATATGGTATGCGATCGTTGTAAGATGGCCGTAGAAAAGGTGCTGCGCGATAACAACATGCAACCGCTTTCCGTAGAACTTGGCGAAGTACATGTTGAGAAAAAGCCCAATGAAACACAGTACAAGCAACTCAAAGGCGACCTTGAAGCTTTGGGCTTTGAACTTCTTGACGACCGCAAACACCAGACTATAGCGCAAATCAAGACTGCTATAATCCAGCTTGTACACTATCGTGACAGTTCTACAAACTTCAACCTAAGCGATTATCTCGCATCAGAACTCCACGCCGACTACAGTGCATTGAGCAAACTTTTCAGTGAAGTTACGGGGCAGACTATTGAGCGTTATTTCATCGAACAGCGCATTGAGCGTGTCAAGGAGCTGATACGTTATGACCAAATGAGCCTCACTCAGATTGCCTTTCAAATGAACTACTCAAGCGTTTCTCATTTAAGCAGTCAATTCAAAAGCGTCACAGGCATGACACCTACACAATTCAAAGCCCTCAAAATAAATACCCGACGCGGCATCGATGAGATTTAGTCATCAGCCGATTTCATTCTTTTCTCTTCCAATATTGCTGTAACAAACGTCGCCACAACGGTTGTTTCATGTGCTCAAATCGCCTCAACGTACGAGATGTTTTATGCTTCCCAATCTGTAAAATCGCTGCAGCCTTGTCAAAATCAAAGACACCATAGCGTTTCATCGGCACCTGGACAACAAGGTCGGGACGTGAGATTAAGATCTGTTGACGTGTATTTTGTTCGAGCATAATTGCGATAGTGCGCATCAACAACGTTACATAATTGATATTGATACCCTCGAAATGCTTCATAATGCGGTTCATGACAGCTGCCGGCATCGACTTACTGAGCAACTTTCTCTCCACAAACTGCTGCATGAGCAGCTCACCTTGATAATCATGAGTGCTCACATTGATGCCGAAAAGCAAGTCACCCGAATGCCTCACCACCCTGTTCAAAGGCAATGAATTGACTAATCCGCCATCAACAAGCAACATATCTTCCCGCCTAACGGGATTGAGAAACAGCGGTATTGAGATGCTGGCACGGATGGCATCATAAAGGCTTCCATGGTCGAAAACGACCTCCTTTCCACTGTTCCAATCGGTTGCAACGGCCGTATAAGGAATGGGGAGATCCTCAATATTGACATCGGGCACAATCTCTTTCAAGGCCTCCATCACCCTGTCGCCCTTGACCAAATGAGTCAAACTCAATGAAAAATCGACCAAAGAAAGCACTTTTCTGCGGTCAAGTGCCAACACCCAGTCTTTCACTTCGGGCAGTTTCCCAGCAGCATACATGCCACCTATGAGTGCTCCCATTGAGCAACCGGCAATCGAAGTGATTTCATATCCGTGGCTTTCCAAGGTCTCAATGGCCCCGATATGCGCCAATCCGCGCGCTCCACCGCCTGACAATACCAATGCAATCTTCTTTTTCATGGCAACAAACTCCATTCAATGGTTTATCAATTCTCCACATCTGTGCTTTTTTCTAAAACACATACATGAGCAAACACCACAAAAGCCACAGTTCCATCCCAAAAGGAAAGAGCTGCGGCTTCTGGTTTTTCACCTTATTATATAAGGCCTATTGGAACTTTATTTATCCGTAGATAACGTTTCCGTTCTCGTCTTTATAATCGTCCAATGCCTTACTATATTGGTTCATTGCACGCAAACTCATACCCATATTAGAGAAACCGCCGTCATGGAACAGCGTCTGCATGGTCACCTTACGCGTCAGATCGCTGAACAAAGTAACGCAATAATCGGCGCATTCATCAGCAGTAGCGTTGCCAAGAGGCGACATCTTATCGGCAAAGTCCATCATGTTATCAATGTCCTTTATACCTTTACCAGCGGTCGTAGCTGTAGGAGATTGCGACACAGTATTAATGCGGACATTCTTCTCACGACCATAGATATAGCCGAAACTACGCGCGATACTCTCCAACAGACTCTTGGCATCTGCCATGTCATTGTAGCCGAAGAACGTGCGGTGTGAAGCCACATAAGTCAGTGCAACGACTGAACCATAATCAGCAATAGCGTCAACTTTCTTGGCAGCCTGCAACATCTTATGGAACGAAATGGCTGAAATATCAAGCGTTTTATTCAACCAATTATAGTCAAGATCATCGTAAGTGCGATGCTTGCGCACGTTAGGACTCATACCAATGGAATGGAGTACGAAGTCTATTTTGCCGCCCAACAACTCCTGAGCCTTTACAAAAACATTCTCAAGATCATCGTAATTGGTGGCATCAGCCGCAATGACTGGCGCATTAATCTTCTTGGAAAGCTCGTCAAGCGTACCCATACGGAGTGCCATTTCAGTGTTACTCAGCACCATGGATGCGCCTTCTTCTGCACAACGTTCTGCCACTTTCCATGCTATTGACATGTCGTTCAGCGCACCGAAAATAATGCCGCGCTTTCCTTTCAATAAGTTGTATGCCATAATTTTCTATTTTTAAATCCGCTGCAAAGTTACGTCTTTCGAGCAAGAATACCAAAAAAAAATGCACAAAATGGGTTTTTCTGTGTAGTTCAAAGAATGATTCAAGTGGCTCATTTCAGCTTTCAAAAGTGACAGCCTGCCTTTTCCGACAACACTTTTCCAGTGTTCCTGAAAGTCGATTTTGTAAAGTTTATTGGCTAAAAAACACGTCGTTTCATTTTCACCATCTGGAGAAAATAAACGCTGAAAATTGACTTTCAATAACAAAATAAAGCGAATGAAAACTTCAAAATCGGCATTTCACATGCCAATCTGCGTCAAAACATCATGTATTCTGCATCAAAATAGTCCACTATCTGCATCAAGTGACCGCGCAACTTGCATCAAATTGCACGACAAAGTGACGCAAATCACACTGTTTATCAACATCATGTTATGCTGTTTCTCCTGTTGTTTTTTATAATCAACTGATTGACAATACTTTACAAACTCATTCAAAACTCGCGTATTTCCGACCGCAACGCTTTTATTTTTCAGCATGCCCCTTCCTGCGAAAGCATTTGTAAAATAATTTAACAGATACCCACCCCCAGCCCCTCCCCAAGGGAGGGAAGTGCTAACTTGCGGAGCCTCCCCCGCCCCCTCCCAAGGAGGGGAGCGCTAACTTGCGGAACTTCCCCCTGCCCCTCCCAAGGAGGGGAGCGCTAACTTGCAGAGCCTCCCCCTGCCCCTCCCAAGGAGGGGAGTCCGAACTTGCAAGGAAATTAGTTATAACTCACTCCGTAATTATACATCATGCATTGTGCATTATGAATTAACTACAATTCAACATTCCTCATTCCACATTAAAAATTATGTATTATGAATTGTGCATTATGAATTAAATTCAATTCAACACTCCACATTCCACATTAAAAATTATACATTATGCATTGTGCATTATGAATTAAAACAATCTCACATTACTCCTGTACTGTGGCTTTCCAAGCCACAGCACCCTGTTGATTATAATAAAAAATTATCCTACCTACATAATAATTCAACAACGATAAAACCATAAGAGATTTCAACTTAAACAACAACCCAAGATATTAAATTATTCAAAATAATGATTATTCAATGTACACTTAATAGTTTTCAAGAAAAGAAAATCATAATTTTGCCATATTGAAACAATCATCTTAAACCCTAAAGTGCATCATGAAAAAGAAACTACTCATTACTATTATTACTTCTGTAGCAACAAGTGGGGCCTTTGCTCAACCGGCAATAATCGGCTATCCTTATCAACAGGTGCCGTTTACGAACGTTAAACTCGCACCAAACTCATTCTTTGGCGACCGCGTGAAAGCGGCAAAGGAGGTGACTATTCCCTTGGCTTTCAGCAAATGTAAAAGCGAACACCGCTACGAAAACTTTGAAAAAGCTGCCCACCCTGACGACAAATATGTCGTTGAAAAGTTCATGTTGTTCCCTTTCGATGATACCGATGTCTACAAAACTATCGAGGGTGCAAGCTATATGTTGCAGAGTTTTCCCGACAAAAAGCTCGTGAATTACATCGACAGTGTACTCAACATCGTGGGTAAAGCACAGGAACCTGACGGCTATCTCTACACAGCACGCACGATGAACCCTAAGCATCCACATCCTTGGTCGGGGCAGAAACGCTGGGAAAAAGTTGAGGACTTGAGCCATGAACTCTATAATCTTGGCCACATGCTTGATGCTGCCGTAGCCCATTATCAAGCCACAGGATCAAGGAAGTTCCTTGATATTGCACGCCGATATGCCGACTGCGTGCTTCGCGAAGTAGGGCCAAATCCAGGTCAAGTCTGTGTAGTTCCAGGCCATCAGATAGCCGAAATGGGACTTGCCAAGCTTTATCTTGCAACGGGAGACAGGCGTTATCTCGATGAAGCTAAATTCTTCTTGGACTACAGAGGCAAAACAACTATCCGCAATCAGTATTCTCAAAGCGACATTCCTGTTGTCGAACAGCGCGAAGCTTGGGGGCATGCTGTACGTGCAGGTTATATGTATGCGGGCATGGCAGATATCGCTGCACTCACCGGAGACAGTGCTTATATCAAGGCTATCGACTGCATTTGGGACAACATTGTAAGCAAAAAGTATTACTTGACGGGTGGTGTTGGCGCACGACATTACGGAGAAGCCTTTGGCGCTGATTACGAATTGCCCAACCTGACGGCCTATAATGAAACCTGTGCAGCCATTGCTCAGTGCTATCTTAACATGAGATTGTTCATGCTTCACGGTGATTCTAAGTATATAGACTGCTTGGAACGCACATTATATAATGGTGTTATCAGTGGCATGAGCATTGATGGCGGACGCTTCTTCTACCCTAATCCGCTTTCTGCCGACGGCATTTACAAGTTCAATGCCGACGGAACTACGACGCGTCAGCCTTGGTTTGGCTGTGCTTGTTGCCCCAGTAATCTCAGCCGTTTCATTCCTTCTGTGCCCGGATATGTCTATGCTGTACGAGGCAATGACGTTTATGTGAACCTCTTCATGGGCAGTAAAGCCAACGTGAAAGTAGGTGGAAAAGAGATGAAAATAGAAACAGAAACCAACTATCCTTGGGATGGAAAGGTGACGATTTGCATCAAAGGAAACACCAATAAGCATGCATCTCTCTTAGTTCGCATACCGGGTTGGGCACGCGGTGAGGTCACTCCGGGTGACCTTTACAGCTTTACTGACAGCCAGAAAGACGGTTGGAGCATTGCTGTAAACGGCAAAAACTGCAATGCAGAAAAGGTAGAAAAGGGTTATATCCGCATCAATAATGTGAAGAAAGGCGATGTGATTACACTCAATCTTGACATGGAGCCACGCACTGTTGTGGCTGACAAACGCGTCATGGATGACCGAGGTTGCGTGGCAGTTGAGTGTGGGCCATTGGTCTACTGCGCTGAAAGTGCAGACAACAACGGCATGAAAACTCATCAAATCTACATCAAGAACAATGCCGTCTTCAATCTCATCAAGGATTATAAAATCAGGAACACCGAAGCAGATGGAAAGTTTTTCAGTGTTGATGCCTTACAGACAGCAGCACAGGAACTGTCGAAAAACAGCGAAGGAAACCTGACATTGAAGAACTTCAACCTCACACTTATCCCCTATTATGCTTGGAATCATCGCGGAACGGGATGCATGGACGTGTGGTTAAAGAGTACAGATTTGAAGTAAATCCTTGCTTTCGGAATACTCATTTCATGGAAAAAGCCTCCGATATCAAGGTGTATCGGGGGCTTTTCCAATACGGTTTCTATCACAAAAGTTATATGCTTATTCCTTATGCCGGGCTTCAATATCTCCCTCTTGGGCTGGATGAGCAGAAGGTTTTATAATCAAAGACGCTGCAATACTCACAACCAAGACAGCTACAATGACACCGAGTGACCACAAGGCATCAATCTCTACATAATGATGTATGAGGAGTTTCACTCCGATAAACAGCAGTAAAAAGCTGACGCCTGACTTCAAATAACGGAACTTGTCGGCTATGGCGGCCAGCAAAAAGAACATAGCACGCAGGCCAAGAATAGCGAAAATGTTGGAGAAGAAGACCACATAAGGGTCGAGACTCACGGAGAAAACCGCCGGAATACTATCGAAAGCAAAGATTAAGTCGCTGAATTCTATCACGAGAACCGTCACGAAAAGCGGTGTCATACAAAGCAAACCTTTCATTCCTTTGCCTACCAATTCATAGTCATTCCCCTTTTTTACCGCACGAACAAAAAAGTTATCGCCGTCAAAACGAAGGTAAACATGGAAATATTTCGATAGGAAACGCACCATAGGATGATGCTCCACGTTGATAGATTCCTTTTTATTGCGATCGCGGTACATCTTATATGCACTGTAAACCAATACGACTCCGAAGACCAACAACACCCAATCAAAGCGCTGAATGATAGCAGCACCGGCAAAGATAAACACGAAACGCAAGACAATTGCCCCCAGAATACCCCAATTGAGCACATGCTGATATTCTGTGTTCTTTACGCCGAAAGAGGTAAATATCATCATCATGACGAAGAGATTATCCACAGATAAGGTCTTCTCTATAAGGTAACCAGATATATATGAAATAGTCATATAATGGCGATAATGCTGCAAACTGCCTTCGAAATCGTTAGGGTTGAGTTTGAGATGTGTGGCATAACGCGATGCAACGGCCTGCAAATCGTCGAAGTTATGAATGCCATGTACAAGGTCACCATAAAACCAAAGGAAAGCAGAAAAGGCCAAAGCGAGTGTTATCCAGACAAGAGTCCAAGTGCCGGCTTCCTTGATTGACACGGCATGAGCCTTGCGATCAATAACCAACATATCCAATATGAGGATGGCTGCAATAAAGACAACGAAGCCAATCAAAAAGAGAATTTCAGTAGAATGCATTTCCAATGTGAAATTTTATCTATGTTCTTAGTTGTTATTTCTACATTCCCAGCAACATTTTCAATTGCTTTTCTTTCCATAAGGCATACATTGTCACGCCGAAAAATGCAATGAAAGCAAACAACAGAACAATCTTCTTACCTTGCGGGCCAGCCTTTTCAATAGGCATAGTAGCACTCTGAAGTGTCGTAAAAGCAGGCGTAACTTCCTGCACTCTCGCATAGGAAGCCTGCAAGTTTGCCGCCAAAGAGTTGTATGTATTGAATTGTAATTGCATGTCATTCTCAAGATCTTCCTGCTTACTTCGCACGCTCTCAAGTATCAAGTCCTGATTACTGTCACTGAAAGAACCGTAGAGTTGGCGCGCCTTCTCATAGCGATGCTTAGCTTCCGAGCACAGTTTCTTGATGTTTTCCAAGTCATTCCGTGCCTTATTCGTACGATATTCCGTGATGAATTCCTGTAGGCGTGACTGCACAGAATCAGCCATAGTAGCTGCTATCAACGGGTCCTGATCGGTCACATTAATAGTAATAACGCCCGTTTTCTCATCCACATCGCATAATACATTCTTTTGAATTGCCTTCATGATTACCGTCTGCTGCTTGGTCAACATGAATGTATTGAGCTTCTCATTCTTAATGGTATCCTTGCCGGAAAAAAGCTTTATCCACCATGGTTTCTGTTGATAATAGAGCAGATAATCATAATAATTCATCATCTTATGGCTATCCTTACGATGCACCTTGATGTCAAACAGACTGCCTTTGAAATCAACAGAGTTCATCAAATCAGGATAGAGATTTGGTGTAATGGCGTCAACGTCCTTGCTTCCACTGCTTCCAAGCTTCACCCCAAAAGATGAAGCAAGCGAACTCAATGAGCTACTTGTGCCTCCATTTAGTGAGAGTTCGGGAACCAACATCACTTGACACTCGTAATATGGAGGCAGAGATTTCGTGATAATAACACCGATAATAACTGCTGCCGGGATACAAATAGCGTAGTTCTTCCAATGCTTTTTCAATGCGCCAAACAACGCTTTGAAATCTATGGAAGTCTCTTCTTCCTCCCATTGAGGATTATTTTGTAGACGATTTTCTTCGTTCATGCTGGATAATAAGTTTAATATAACGTTACGAACAGCTTTATTTGACGAGATTAGCAATGGTTGCAAACATTGTTGCCAACGACGCCATGCTCGTTCCTATGCCTAAGATATTAGTCAAAGCATTGCTATTTGGCTTCGGTTTACTCGGCACTATGATTTCGCATCCAGGTTCAACCTTATGCTTTCCTGCTACACTTACCCTACCATTTTGATAGACAATAAATGTCTTCGAGTGTTTTGCACGTGTTCCAAAGCCACCGGCCTCATTGATATAATATCTGTAGTTACGCCCTTCTTCATAAGCAACCGTGTTCGGATACATCACATCTCCACTGATCTTTACAGTTCCATTATACTCCGGAACGACGAGTTTATCACCTTCACGCAATACAATATCACTGTTTGAGCCAGGGTTTTCAAGTGCCTTATCAAGTTCTATACCCACATAATACGTTTCTGCAAAGTCAAGAAGATTAGTGTTGACGCTGTCTTTCCCGTTTTGATTGTTCACCACACGCATAACAGATTTCATGCGAATTCGCTCGTCTTCATTAATCTTCCTCTCTATTCTTGCACCACGAATAAAAGCTTCTGACGTCACCCCTCCAGCCATTCTGACAAGGTCACTCAGCCTTGTATTCTTCTTATTCAAGGTATATGTGCCTGCAAAGAGCACTTCGCCACTCACCGAGACATTGCGTTGTGCCTGATAACCAGGGCTGCGACGCACATAAACTTCATCATAAGGTTCCAGCTTAAAGCCTGCAGTTCCATCGATAATGAAACCATCCTTAAGTGTGAAACTGAAAGTTTTTGCAATCTCTCTTGGCGAAGTTGTTGCCGTTGGATCAATGATACGACGCGACACATCGACTTTAGCTGTCGAAGCAGCATCGGTCAATCCGCCCGCCTGCATAATGAAATCTTCGATCGTTTCGTTATCAGCATACTGATAAGAACCAGGGAATTGCACCTCACCATGAATGGTAATAGTGCGTGCAGAAGTGCGCTCACTCTGGGTTGGAATAAAGAGAACGTCTTCATTCTGCAATGGAATATCGGCCACACTGCCGTCAAGAATTCCCTTCACATCAACCGCAATAACCTCTAAAGTACGGTCTTTCTTCAGACGATGTAATACGGCATGATCTGTGAAAGCATCCTCCGTGACACCCTCTGCATGCTTAATCAGAGAGCGAACACTGTTTATCTCCTGCCCCAACTGATAAAGTCCTGGGCGGAATACAGCTCCTTTAACCTCAATCATATTATCGTAACGATTGAGTATAGAGTCTGCAGAAATCACATCACCATCAGCAACTCGGAAGTTATTCATTTCGAATTCACTGACATTATACACCGACTTTTCACGCCCGGTTGAACGTAACAAGCGCACAGACTTCTTGTAAGCATTGCCTGCAAAGCCGCCGGCATAGCGGATAACGGAAGCCACACTCTCGTTCTTTCTCATTTCATAAGTCATCGGACGCTTTACAGATCCGCCGATATCCACTAAGCAATCGTAAGGCCCAACCACGATAACATCATTGTCTTGAAGACGGATATTACCCGTCAATCTGCCGTTAAGAATGTAGTCATAGACATCAACAACCGTTGCCAAACGACCGTTACGGAACACCTTAATATTACGCAACGTACCTAAACCATTAATACCTCCGGCCATATACAGGGCGTGGAAGACGCTTGCGAAAGCACTGACCGTGTAGGTTCCAGGCACTTTCACCTCGCCCATCACATTCACAATGATAGTCCGAGTCTGTCCAATGGAGGTCTTAATCTGGCTACTACTATAGCGTGATCCTAACGTTCGACGTATCTTCGCATTAGCTTCGGCGACCGACATACCGCTGATATAGATAGGCCCATAGCCCGGAACGGTCACCGTTCCCTCTGGAGAAACAACCAAAGTCTCGGTCTTTTGAGAGGCACCATAAATCTCAATAACCACTTGGTCGCCTGCACCTATGGTGTAATTTGTCGGTGTTGCAATATTCATGTTTGGCTCGAAGCTCAACAGTTTGTTGTTGAAGATGTCACGACCAAATACTTTTTTGCCACCGGGAGACAGCACTTCTTCTGCATGTTCGTTGATGTTTCGTTGCACTTGCACGTATTGTTGCTCAGCGGTTTCCTGTGAAGAGCGGTCCAACTGCATATTGCCTGAAGTCAATTCCTGCGGCTTCGATCCGCTGTTATTTCTCAAAGTACCATTCGAAGTGACTGCACTACCACCGTCAACCTTCGTTTGATTCTGGCTCTGATACTGGTTTCGAACACGTCGAATCTGGTCAATCTGCACACCGCGCTGCATGAGTTTGGTCACAATCTGCCCGTTGGAAGTCCCGGCCTTGTGCTCTTTCTGATAGAATTGCATTACCTGATTGTCACTCATCTGAGCGAAACAGCTCATGGAAATGACAGAGAAGAACACACAAAAGAGAATTCTTTTCATAAATTTATCTTGTATTTTATTTTTCCTTATGCAACAAAAAAAGTAGAGTTAATAGACCTGTCAGCAGTCTTTCTAACCTATCTGCCCCGCTACTTTGCCGACGATTATCCCATCACTGCATCGACATCAGAAAACGAAAAGACACAACTTACTTCTATTAATATGGTGCAAAATTACAAAAAATAACGATTGGAAACGAATGATTTGCCGTTAAAATGCAAATTAATTTTAAGGCATATCGACTGTGACCTGTGTTTAGTCATCAGCATTAACAACTGTAGAGACACCGGACATCAACACAGAAAGAGGCTCCACATACAGGCTGTTCCTCCAAGAAACAACGTCTTCCAAAACTGCAATCAGTGTAAAAATCGTTCTTAATTTTTAACATTTCAAATCGCCACCAAACAGAGAAAAAGAAGCGAAAAAACGAGGAATATCTCGCAAGTTCAAAGCCTTTGGCGTGCAACTTCATTCATCATGCCCCGTAACTTGACGCAAAACACGCTGCCATTCAAGTCAAGAAGCAACGTAATTTGATGCAAGACAGAGGCTCTGTTGACGCAAATCACAACGTTTTTCAACATTATTTCGATTTGTATTTTGCTTCAGGTTTTATAATATTCTGACTGTCAATGCGTTACAAAATGTCAAAAATCAGTACCTATTTGAAACGAGAAAGACACTCGTTTCAAATCTTCAGGCCATGCAAGAACATTTGTAAATATAAATGACTGAATTTAACATATGGTAGTTTCAACTACCAAATGCGA
>NZ_KV817565.1:0-394 GCF_001814685.1 Prevotella sp. HMSC077E09
ACTTCAGAGTTTCCGCCATCTTTCCACATCATCTTTGTATTGGTCGAGATGTTCTCGAAGCACCTGCTCCACATATCCTGAAACGCTTGCTCCCTGCTCACCGATTTTCCTCACCACGAAGTCCAACTTTCGTTGAGTTTCCTCTGATACATACACGGCTTTGCGGTGGCTGTTGCGAAAGGGCTGGAGATATTTCCCCTGAAACTCGGATAATTGCTTCCTGTCCCTTGTTTTTCCCATTCGTTGATGATTCTCTTCGGTAGAAGTAGCCCTTTCCGTTGGTGACAACTCTGTTTCTTGATAGGACGGTTGAGAATAGTCCTTGTGACTCTCCTTGTCATTTTGTTCCTCAACTTTAACAGGCTCAAATCTTTTCTTTTCCTCTTCATAATCT
>NZ_KV817566.1:0-223 GCF_001814685.1 Prevotella sp. HMSC077E09
CGAATAACAAGCGTTCTTGATGAGATATTCTTCTTTCTGCATTTTTTCTTAGGCGTGAGTTATAATCCTCTTCCACGTTTTTTCTTTCTGTTGGCTTGGTTCCTGAGCTTGCGCTGCCACGCTGTTTCAGCATAGTCATTGCCCTGTGTGGATGGTGTAATCAAATCGCCTAATCCTTCCACAACTTCATCGGCTGCACTAACAATGGTGTCTGCCACTGTAC
>NZ_KV817567.1:0-53774 GCF_001814685.1 Prevotella sp. HMSC077E09
ATAAAAGTCGATGGATGACTACAAGCGGACGAAAGTGAGGTCGAAACCAGAAACGGAAATGGAAAGATAGATATACATCAAATAAATAATACAGGAAGAGACTTTTTGCAGTAGCCTATTGAATAAAAAAGACTACAAAGCGTAAGTATTAAAAAATCATAAACATAGGCATTATAAGCCTCGTGTTAAAATTATTTAATTAAAATAATAAGATCAATTATCTCATTAAGTAACAGATTATACATTTATGTACAACCATTTAACTTCACAGCAAAGATACGCAATTTCAACTTTTATTCAAAACGGATGGAGCAGGGCAAAGATAGCAGACTCGATAGGAGTTAATCATTCTACCGTTACTCGTGAAATCAACCGCAACAGCGGAGTCCGTGGAACTTATAATTGGGAGACTGCCCAGAAAAATGCCGACTATAGAAAGATACGAAGACCAGGCAACCGCGCCATTTCTCAAGAGATAAAGGATGAAGCAGTGCGGCTATTAGTGGAAGAACAGTGGTCTCCGGAACAGATTTCGGCAGTTTTAAAGGAACGGGGTATGTCAATATCTCATGAGACTATATACAAGATCATCCGCACAGACAAGAAGAATGGAGGGGCTTTGTATCTTTACTGTCGTCATAAACTTAAACACCGGGCACGTCCAGTAAGTAGCAGTGGATCAATTATTTGTAATAGGGTAAATATAAGCGAAAGACCGGAAGAAGCAGATGGTAGACGCTTTGGTGATTTCGAGATGGACACCATTGTAGGCAAAGGGAACCATGGAGCCATACTGACCCTTACTGAAAAAAGTACAGGCATGTTGTTTATGAGAAAGTTGAACAAAGGAAAAGAAGCCAAAGAACTGGCAAAGACGGTTGTTCGAATACTAATGCCATATAAAGCTTTCCTTAAATCAATAACGACTGATAACGGTTTGGAGTTTGCCTGTCATGAATACATTACAAAAAAATTGGGTGTTACGGTCTACTTCACCGATCCGTATTCATCATGGCAAAAAGGTTCGATTGAAAATCAGAACGGTCTTATCAGGCAATATATCCCCAAATCATCCACTTTTGAAAATATCAGTCATCAGTTTGTTACCAAAGTTGCTGACAAAATAAACCGTCGCCCAAGAGAAAAATTAAATTTTCGTACCCCTTTTGAGTGTTTTTACGAAAATATTCTTTAACTTTGCGGGCGGTGCATTTGCATGTTGAAACCGCCTTGTCCGCTTTTTTGAGTATTTCCATAAAAGATGTTAATGCATTTTGGGCATATACTTCATGTGTCCTTGTCTGTTTTGGGCTGTCATAAAGATGGGCCTGCAAATGCTATACCTGTCTTTTCTCCCTGTTTATAGTTCTTGTCAGTCAATGACTTTGTTTTGTCTTCTATAGGGAAAACAAGGCCGATTGGCTTGAAACCGTGTTACACCAACGTTGCCACAATCTCCTCACGCGTACCTGGAAGCATGTCGATAACGGGGATTTCAGGCATCGTGTAGCAGCCCGGTTGCAGACGCATTGATGCGCGCGCCACGTTGACAAGCACTTGGGCGGTGAGTGCAGGATTGTTGATGCTCATGTTGAACTCCAACCGTTGGTTCTGCGTCTTGCCTGAAACTCCTTTGCGAATAAGGTTTACACCATGGCCCATGTCGCGTACATCATCGACTGAGGCAACTGCAAATACGTGGGTTTCATCATGTGCAAAGTAGGGATCGGCTTTGATTTCAGCGGTCACATCCTCGAGTTTTGCACCGTCTTCAAGTTCTACATAGACCATACGGCGATGAATACCTTCGCCCAATGGGATAGTAACAGAAAGCGCATTCTTTACCCCTTCCTTGCTACGTACACACACTGAGTGACCCATTGACATGCCAGGGCCGAAGTTGGTGTAGGTTAAACCTTTCGGCGCAAGGCTTTCCATAAGCACGCGAACGATAGAGTCTGAACCCGGATCCCAGCCTGCAGAGATGACACTTACAGTATTGGTTTTCTTGTTGTTTGCCATCTGTTTGGTGCGATAGTCAAGGATAGAAGTATGTATATCGAAGCTGTCAACGGTGTTGATACCTAATGCAGTGATCTTCTCTGCATATTCCGGACAGCTGCGAGTAGGCGTTGCAAGGATGGCCACATCAACGTCTTTGAGTTTCGTAATGTCGTCAACAACGTTGTAGGCTGACAGTTCTGCAGGTTTGTCTTTATCTCCCTGACGGCGTACGATACCTGCAATTTCGAAGTCATGTGAGGCTTCAAGCGCTTCAATGGTGTAGTGGCCGATGTTGCCATAGCCTACTACTGCTGCTCTGATTTTCTTCATCTTCTTTTTATTTTTTCGTTAGATGTTACATGAATTTATTTACTATGACAAAATTACATGATTTAGATGAAAAATCCATTCTTTACTTCCTGTTTTGTTTCTTTTTTATAATTCGGTAACAGTTGCAGTGATGATAGTTTATCAAAGATGTTTTGTGTTTCTTGATAATTCGTAGAATTATAGGCTGTTTTCTTGTCAAAATCATTGCAAAATCATTTTTTTATACCTAAATTTGCAATGGAATGAAATAATCATTGATGAGATGGAAACACCTGAAAACAAACAAGTGAACCTGAAATACAGCAAGGATTTCATGATTTTAGCCCTCTTGGTAGGACTTGTTATGCTTACAGCTCATGTTTATGATATGGCTCCTGCACTGATACCTACCCATTTCGGGCTGAACCTTTCAAGTCCAATAGGGTATGGGCCTAAGTCATCTTTGCTGGTTGTTGCAGTCATAGGCATTTGCTTTGGCTTGGCAGGTGTCGCCGCAGGGCATAGCAAGAACCTGCCAATTCGCATCAACGGACTCTCTATGCGCAAGATGAATGAGGTTCAGAAAGAGGCTCTAAGGCAGCTTGTCTATCGCTTTACGGTCTGCATCATCCTCTTGTGTGCGTGCGTAGTCATGCTGCTTGTGCCTGTTGTTTTGCCGCGTGTGGCAGTCACAGTACTGTTTATTCTGCTGTTTGCCTGGCTTTTATACAGTGCTGTGAACGCCTCTTTCAAGATACGGAGAATGCGCTGAAACGACAGGTCTTGTTCTATTATGCGTTGTGCTTGATAAGGATATAAACTGCAGAAACAATCATCACGAAGCCTATGCCGACACACCATGTCATGGGTTCTCCAAAGACAAGGATGCCGATAGCCATGGCCGTGAGAGGTTCGAAAGCACCAAGTGTGGCCACACTCGTGCTGTCTATGTTCTTCATTGCCATGACAAGGGTCACGTTACTGATAGTCGTTGGGATGAAACCTAATAATAATAGGTAGAAAAATACGTTGATATTGCCGATCGGTTGGATATATCCCGTGGTGAACAGTGAATATAAAGCAAGCAGCATCATAGCCATTAGAAAGACAAAGAAGTTGGTTTTCAGACTGCCCATATTCTTGATTTTCATGTTCGGATAGGCCACCATATAAATTGCATACAGTAGTCCTGAAGAGAGTTCAAGCAGCAACCCGACACTTGATTTCACGTCGAAGCCATTCGTGATAATGCCTGACAGCATGGCAACACCAGCCACGGCAAGCATTATGGAGAACGCAATGGGGAGCGTAAGTCGATGATGAGAGAAGATGATTTCAAGGATTGCTGTGAATACGGGGTAGGAGAAAAGCAGCGTTGTTGCCACACCGCTCGGCAGATAATTATAGCCGTTGACAAGGCAAATGGCTGAAACGGCGTAGAGCAGTGCCATGAAACTGAGCCGTAATCCCTCACCGAAAGTGAGTCGAAGTGACTTGCCGTTATAGATGAGTATTATCATCATCAACAGGCAAGCGAAGCCAAAACGATAGACAAGCAGGGAAGAAATCTGCATGCCTGCAGCCAAGACAGGAATGCTGAAGAGGGGAATTGTCCCGAAAGTTGCCGAAGAAATGATGGCTTCGACATAGCCTTTTAGCTTTGAGTTTTGCATCATGAGTCGTTGAGATCTTATGTAGCGTAAATCAATAAAGCAGCAGTAATCCTGCAAAAGCTGCATAACCAATCATTCGGATGGGGTTGATGCCGATGATTTTCGTACCTACAAAGGTCACAACGAAAAGGGCAATGCTTATCCAGAAAGTCCAAGGATCAGCGGGAGTAGAGAAGTTTTCGGGCGTCATCAGCAACAATGTTGCTGCTGCCAACAGGCCAACGATAGCCGGACGAAGCCCAAGAAAGATGCTCTGAACAGCTGTTGTCTGCATGTATTTCATGAACATCTTACTGATAAGTATCATCAATATGAACGAAGGAAGCACCAAAGCAAAGGTTGCTGTGACCGAACCGAGAATGGCAATTGGTTCAGAATAGCCTGCATGATGAATGGCACTGTAGCCGCAATAGGTAGCCGAGTTGATACCAACAGGGCCGGGTGTCATCTGACTGATAGCGATAACGTTGGTAAATTCGCTGGTAGTGAGCCAATGAAATCGGGTGACTACCATGCTCTGGATTAACGAAATCATGGCGTATCCGCCACCGAAACCGAATAAACCAATTTCAAAAAATGCGATGAAAAGCTGTAGAAAAACCATTGTCTGATATCGTTTATTCTGTTGGTTTGATATATTTACCGTAGATATAGCCACCAAATGCCGCTGCAACAATCACCCAAATAGGGTTCACTCCAAGCAGCCATATGGCCAAAGCCCCTGCAATCGGTATCCAACAATTGGCCAAATTGATGTGTGTATCCTTAGCCAAAGTAAATGTTGGTGCTGCTATTAAGGCCACCACAGCAGGGCGAATGCCGGCAAACATCGCAGCAACAACCGAATTGTTTTGAAACTGATGGAAGAACATGGCAATGAGAAGAATGATGATAAAAGAGGGGAGAGTAGCTCCCAAGGCAGTGCAGATTGCACCTGGAATCTTCTTGATTTTGTAGCCAATAAAGGTGCTGATGTTGATTGCAAAGACGCCGGGACAGGTCTGGGCAATGGCAAGTAGGTCGATGAACTCGTCCTTGCTGACCCATTTGTTGCGGCGAACGACGTCCTCTTCTATCATAGGAATCATGGCATAGCCACCTCCGAAGGTGACTATGCCAATCTTGAAGAATGTCTTGAATAGGTTTATATACATTCTTGTTTTCGTGTTATCAATTTTAATTATTTGTCTTTTCTTCAATCCATTTGCGTGCATTGACAAAGGCTTCTATCCAAGGTGTCACTTCATCTTGCTTGCGATTGCGCGGATAGTAAGCATTCTGCCAGGGGAAGATTGCACGTTCCGGATGTGGCATCATGGCCAAATGACGACCGTCTTTAGAGCAAATGCCAGCCACATTATAGGTTGATCCGTTTGGATTTCCTGGGTATTCAGCATAGTTGTATTTGGCAACTACGTTGTAATGGTCCTCCGGTTCGGGCAGATAGAAGCGCCCCTCACCATGTGCAACCCATATTCCAAGCTTGCTTCCGCTAAGACTATGCATCATGATACTTTCGTTCTGAGGGATAGTTAAGCCGAGGAATGAACTCTCAAACTTCTTGGAATTGTTGTGGCATAAATGGCTCCTGTGCGTGTGTTCAGGGTTGATGAGATTGAGTTCTATCATCAACTGACAACCATTACAGATGCCAAGACTGAGTGTATCTTGACGTGCATAGAACTTCTCCAGCGCCTCTTTTGCCTTCTGATTATATAGGAATGCGCCTGCCCAACCCTTTGCACTGCCGAGTACATCGCTATTGGAGAAACCGCCACAGAACACAATGAAGTTTACATCTTCAAGCGTTTCGCGTCCACTGATGAGGTCAGTCATCATGACATCCTTAACATCAAAGCCCGCCAAATAAAGCGTATAAGCCATTTCTCGCTCTCCATTGGTTCCCTTTTCGCGTATGATTGCGGCCTTTACGCCTGAAAGTTGACGCTGGCCTACAGTCAAACCATAGCTTTCCAAAGTGCCTTTGAAGTTGCTGTTGAACTGTAATTCAATCGCTTGCTTCTTGTAGTTGGTAAAGCGTTTCTTTGCCATTCCGTTGAAACTCTGGTCGCGATCGAGCAGATATGAAGTCTTGAACCATGTGTCGCGCAGTGCATCAATGTCGAATTCATGCACAATCTCATCCTTCTTTACGGTTATCTTGCGATTGTTTGGCGTAGGATAACCAATCTTTGCAAAGCCTATTCCTGCATCTTCAAGATATTCCAAGAGTTCTGCCTTGTGTGTATCACTCACCTGAATAACGACACCTGGGTTCTCTGCAAACAGCATTTTAACGAGGTCATTGCCTGCAATATCGTGCAGATTGATGTTCAACCCGCCCGCTTTATTGGCGAAAGTCATCTCCAACAAGGTGGTAATCAGACCACCTGCACTGATATCATGTCCTGCCATTACCCACCCGCGGCGGATTAACTCCTGTATAGTGTTGAAGCAATCTACGAAGTATTCGGGGTTCTTTACTGTCGGAACGTCGCTGCCTACTTTGCCCAAACTCTGTGCAAAGGCGCTACCTCCGAGATGTTGCTCGTCAAAACTGAAGTCGATATGATAGAGACTGGAGTTCTTGTCATTGATAATTACAGGGCTTACTACCTTTTTTACGTCGCTCACTTCACCTCCTGCGCTGACGATTACAGTGCCGGGAGCAATGATTTTCTCACCATTTGGATATTGTTGTGAAAGAGAAAGCGAGTCTTTTCCAGTCGGAACATTCACATGAATGGCACAACAGAAGTCGCTTAATGCCTCAACTGCTGCGTAAAGGCGGGCATCTTCGCCCTTTTGTGAACGGCAGGGCCACATCCAGTTGGCACTTAAACTGACGCTGTCAAGGCCTTCTGCCAACGGCGCCCACACAAGATTGGTCAGTGACTCGGCTACAGAGAGCACGCTTCCTGCCTTTGGATCGGCCAATCCTGCTTGCGGAGCATGCCCCATAGCAGTGGCAATCCCCTTCTCTCCACGGTAATCCAAGGCCACAACTCCACAGTCGGAGAGTGGCAATTGAATTTCACCTTGTCCCTGTTGGCGGGCAATCTTTCCCGTAACTGAACGGTCAACCTTGTTTGTCAACCAGTCTTTGCAGGCCACAGCTTCTAATTGAAGCACGCGATTCAGATAGTTGTCGAGGTGATCTTCGCTATACTTGACATCCTCATATCGGCGTTCTACGGTCTCATCTACCATGACAGTCTTTGGCGTATGACCAAACATCTGTGCCACATCCAAATCAAACGGCTTCACACCATCAGCCTGCTTGAAACAGAAATGTGCATCACCTGTCGTCTCACCGACCACATACATCGGTGCACGTTCACGCTCGGCAATCCTTTGAACATGGTCTAAATACTTCTCATCAATGAGCAATCCCATGCGTTCCTGGCTTTCATTGGCAATGATTTCCTTTGCCGAAAGGGTCTTGTCTCCAATCGGAAGCTTGGCCATGTCAATCTCTCCACCGCATTCTTCAACCAATTCTGAAAGGCAATTCAAGTGGCCTGCACTGCCATGGTCATGAATGCTGACAACAGGATTTTCGTCTTCTTCAACCAAAGCACGCACGAGGTTATAAGCTCGTTTCTGCATTTCGGGATTGGCACGCTGTATGGCATTCAGTTCAATTCCGTTGCTGTAGCGACCTGTATCCACAGAAGAAACGCTGCCACCACCTAAGCCTATGCGGTAATTATCACCGCCTACAACGACAATCTTATTGCCTTTCTGTGGCTCTTTCTTCAGACAATCGCGTTTCTTTCCATAGCCCACACCGCCTGCAAGCATGATAACTTTGTCGTAAGCATACTTTTCTTGGTTCTCCTGATGCTCGAAAGTGAGCACCGATCCGCAAATTAAAGGCTGACCAAACTTGTTTCCAAAGTCGCTCGCTCCATTGGAAGCCTTGATCAATATCTGTTCAGGACTCTGGTAAAGCCACTTTCTGACAGGCATGATGTCTTCCCATTCGCGCTCCATATCGGTCTTTCCGTTGTCGTCTTTCAGGCGCGGATAAGCCGTCATATAGCAGGCTGTGCCGGCTATTGGCCATGAACCTGTGCCACCACCCATGCGGTCACGTATCTCACCTCCGGTTCCTGTGGCAGCTCCGTTGAAGGGTTCTACAGTCGTTGGAAAGTTATGTGTTTCGGCTTTCAGCGAAATAACGCTCTCTATTTCCTTGACTTTGAAATAGTCACTTGTGCTTTGGTCGGCCGGTGCAAACTGCTCAATGACCGGGCCTTGGGCAAAAGCTACGTTGTCTTTATAGGCAGAAAGAATCTTATTGGGGTTCTCCTTGGTGGTCTTTTTAATCATGTTGAAAAGCGAAGACTCCTTTTCTTTGCCGTCAATCACAAACTGACCACCGAATATTTTGTGGCGGCAATGCTCTGAATTTATCTGTGCAAAGCCGAATATTTCAGAGTCGGTGAGCGGTCTTCCATTCTCTTTTTCCAGTTTATGAAGATATGAAATTTCATCCTTACTCAATGCAAGTCCTTCTTCTTCATTGTATTTTTCAAGGTCGTCCACGTATTGAATGGGCTCGGCTTCATGGTTTACCGTGAAGATATCCTGACCGATACCGTTGTACATGCGCTGCAACATGGGGTCGTGTTCTGCGTCTTCCGAGTCAACGGGAAAATACTCTTCAATACGCAGAATGCCGTCAAGACTCATGTTTTGAGTAATCTCAACGGCATTCGTGCTCCATGGAGTAATCATTTCGCGACGTGGCCCTACGAAGAAACCCGTAAGTTCTTGAGCCTCTTCAAGCGTTGCATCGCCATAAAGCCAGCTAAGTTTACTGATTTCATCTGGATTGAGCTGATGGTCAACTTCAGTCGCAATCACACTCTTTGATTGAGTTCTGAAAAAAAGAATCATACTTTTCTATAATTAAAAATAGGTAATATAATCTGTTGTGCAAAGTTAATGTAAATCGCTCATAAATCAAAATAAAAGTGATGTTTTTATTGAAGGATTGGGCAAAGACCAATCTGATAAATTCCCCATTGTAAGTTGTTTGTCTTTCAGCAGCACAGTCTTTCCTGTCTTTTTGAAGGGAAATGGTGAACGGCACCATTGAACTGACACGCTGTTTCGCTTGTAGTTTTCTTCTGGTTTTGTAAATATTGTTCCCCTGTTTTTAACACTTCCAGAGCACACCAAATAGAAAAGAAAAGCTGCTCTCAATGCTTTTACGAAGTCATTTCTTGGTTTCTGCATTCCTGTTTTCTGTCTCTTTGTCTTGTCATCTCAGTCACTTTACCGTGCTTTTTGAGTCAAAACACACAGTCATCTCATGCGAATTGCAAGGCAATTTGACGCAAATGGCAAGGCTTTTCTGCGTGATTTCACTTCTTTATTTGCTTCGAATTTCATAATAACTTGATAGACAGTGTGTTGCAAACTATTAAAAAACAGCACGTATTTGGACCGAAGATGTCTTTCATTTCAAATACGCGAGTATAGCGAAGGCTTTTGTAAAGTTTCTTGGGGAAATACAAATTATACCTTCTTATATGCAATTATATGAGACGATTTACAGCCTTTTTGTTAACATTCGGATAGGAAATACCGGATAAGGCGACAGACTTTCCGCATTCAAATGTATGGAGAAAAGTTAGCTTCAGCCGGCAAACTCGGCAGTTTCTCCTTGAGGTTGCGCCGTCGAAAGGCCGTCTATCTCTTTCAATACGCCTTTCAACAGATAGGTTGCATTTTGATTTCGTGCTACGCCTGGCGTGATTTTATAGGAATAGGTGACTGCCGTTCCGAGTTCAATCTCAAAGCAATAGTTGCTGAAATGGCGGGGGTATTCGTTTGCAAGCTTTGAAAGTTCAAGGTCGTGTGTGGCGATAAGGCCCGTAACGGGTAGTTTGCAGATGTTCTCCAAGAAGAGTCTTGAGCCGTTGAGCTTGTCGAGTGAATTCGTTCCTTTCAGTATTTCATCGAGGATAATGAGCGTAGACGGACTGTCGGCAGGCTTCCCTTGGACATAAACAGGGTGTTTGCAGAAGCGTATGAGCTGTTGCAAGCGTCGCAGTTCGGCGTTGAAATACGAGATGCCTCCTGCCAGATCATCCGTCGTGCGCATGCTGCTGAAGAGGTTGAATGAGGAGGTTCGCATTCGTTTTGCAAACACCGGAGCACCGTTTCTGGCCAGAATATAGTTGATACCTATGGTTCTTAGGAACGTACTTTTACCTGCCATGTTCGCTCCGGTCACAATGGTATAACTGCCATTTTCAATCGAAAAGTTGTTCTTGACGGCTTTTGTTCCGAGGAAAGGATGATAGATTTCCTCTGCTTCAAAACAGACCTTCTGTTCTGTCGTGACTTCTGCTGTGGTGGTTTCCGGGTGATTATAGGCGAAACGTCCCCACGAAACGAGGGCATCAATATGGCTTAATGCCTTGACTTGAGCGGCAATTTGTGCTTTAAAATCATGTTCCCAACGCAAGTATTCGCGTATAAGGAAGTAGTCGTTCAGCCCAAATGTGTCGATAATCATCAATCCTAAGATGTTTCCCCTGCGGTCAAGTCGGTTGATGATACTTGTCAATAGTGCAGCCTGTTGGCGGGCATTGCGCAGTGTGTCGACCTCTTTCTGCAGGGAAAGTGGCAGGTCGTGCAGGCTGACACATTGCTTGATGAGTTGTTGAAAGCCCTCTGCCTCGCGATGAATTTTGGCAGTTCGCTTGGCAATATTGCGGGTTGCAGCGTTGCAGGCAAGGTAAACGATGAAGAATTGCAGGGTGGCATAGAAGACAGGGACATTGCCTTCGATGAGTCCGAAGAGTGAAAGAATGATGAGTAAAGGCAGCAGGCAGAGCATCAGAGAGGCCACGATGAGCGACCAGCGCGTGGAAAACCACCTTGGACATGATGCTTTCGAAAGCTCGTTTTGCAAGGCGAGCATGGCCAAGGTGTCAATGGTTTGCCCTTCTCCCAAAGCTTGAAAGTTGTCCATGAAGCTGACTTGGTGGCTCATATAATGGATTTCCTTGGGCTGAAACTGTATCTCTTCAAATGAAAGATTGCGTGCCAACAAAGCTTTTCCGCCTGTGGTCACCGTGCGGTTGAGGCGTGCAAAGAGTGAGTTTTGCCCGAAAACATCGAGGTCAAAGGTAAAAGGATGATGATAATCCATGAAGTCTTGTCCGCTGTCAAAGGCTGAATAGTTGCCTTCAATGGCTTCTAATTCGTGCGTATAGACGGCAAGTAGTTGCTCTGTCTGCTTGATAGTGCTTGCGTTTTTGTTGTCGAAAAAGCGCGTAAACAGGTATGCTGAAAGGCAAATCACAGCCATCAGAAGGCCTGATTTGCTCCATGCTGTCATGGCAAAAACGGCAATCGAGGCAACGATAAGCATGAAAAGGGCTATTTCACCCACGATAAAATAACGGTTGTAACGTTTCAGTCGGCTGATGACAGCGGTCATCTTGGCCTTTTGTTCAAGGTAATGTTTTTGATTTTCCATCGTTTTCAGTTGTCGGATTTGGGTCCGGTGTGTATTTCTCAACAGCCTCATGAGCCTTTTTCATGACTTTACCTGATAGTTTACTGCGTTTTTCAAGAAACCACAGAAAGTTCATTCCGGAGGGTGATGTCGGCTTGAGAAGCGGATCTTTACTGATGACCGTAGACGCGTTTACAGGGTTGGAACTCATGATACTGGGGGCTTTTGCCGTGATAACGACCGTGTTAATCGTGATAGCTTTAGGCAAGAGCAATACCGTATCCTTTATATTGGTCAGATTTAATGTGCGATTTACGTAGCTGTTATGCGAGAAAGTGACGCTCCGCGAAGCCCTGTCAGTAATGGTATAATGGCCTTGTCGGTCGGTCATATACATTTTGTTGGTGTTCGTGTAGACTTTAACGCCTGCTAAAGGTTGGCGAGTTTCCATGTCAAGAACCACGCCGTTACGTTGCGCCATGCCCTGAATGGCTGTCAGAATCAGTAGGAGTGTAAGAAAGAAATACCTGATTTTCATTTTCCGTTCTTGTTACTTGATAGAAGATTTCAACCTTTTCTGCAAAGATAAATATAAAATATTGAAGGCCATGAAAGCTTCCCCGAGTTTATGTTTTCTTATCTTTTTTTGAATTTTTGATGCACGATGAAAGGGAGAGAAGATAGAGATGATGAGTAAAGCTGAAAGTCAATGGCTGTCAAGGGCAGGCATCAGGGGTGATGTTCGTTAAATAACACAAAAACCGGTAAACTTATTTCGTTTTTCAATATCTAAGGTGTATATTTGCAATATCGAACAAATGGATTATCAATTAAAAAGAGAGGAATATGAAAAAAAACGTATTTTTACTTACAATGGTGGCCGGAGTGCTTCTCATAAGCAGTTGTGCCAGCAAGAAAGATCTGGAGAATTGTCAGAATGAAAACCGCGAATTGACTGCCAATTATCAGAACACGAAGGAAGAACTTGCTGCGAGCAAGGCACGCGTTGCAAGTCTTGAAGAGCAGTTGGCACAGCAAAAGAAGAATGTTGCAGCATTGCAAAACGCTCTCGATAAAAGTCTTGTGAATGCCAATGCCAATAACATCAATATCTCAAAGCTGGTAGATCAGATCAACGAAAGCAATCAGTATATCCGCCATTTGGTTGAGGTGAAGAGTAAGAGTGACTCTCTCAACATGGTACTTACCAATAACTTGACCCGCTCGTTGAGTCGGGAAGAGATGAAAGAAGTTGATATTAAGGTGCTCAAGGGAGTTGTCTATATCTCTTTGGCCGATAACATGCTCTATAAGAGTGGCAGTTATGAGATCAATGATCGTGCCGAAGAAACGCTTAGAAAGATAGCTAAGATCATCATGGATTATAAGGATTATGACGTACTTATTGAGGGAAATACTGATAATGTGCCTGTCAATACGAAGTCAGCGGCAATGAAGAATATCCGCAACAATTGGGATCTCTCTGCTTTGCGCGCTTCTTCTGTTGTGCAATATCTGCAGGATCACTTTGGGGTTGCACCGAAACGACTCACTGCCGGAGGCCGAGGAGAATACAATCCTGTTGCTTCCAATGACACGGAATTGGGCAAACAGCGCAACCGCCGTACCCAGATTATCATCACTCCGAAGCTTGATCAGTTCATGGATTTGATTGACAAGGCACCTGAAGAGAAGAAGTAAACCCTGTATTGAGATTTGAATATAAAAAGGAGCAAAGTTGAAACATCAGCTTTGCTCTTTTGTTTTATCCTTTTGTATGGTTTTAATGATGCTCTGTCTGCAGGCAAGTATAACTTTGATAGAAGCTTGCTGCAAGTAAAACTTCCCTTTCTTGGAGAGGGCTGTAGTGGATGTTCTCGCCTTATAGTAACGGACTCAGCAACCTCACAATGCTTTCCCAAAGTCGTAAGAAGAATGAACGATGTGTGAAATCACGTATTTCTTCGATGTCAACACAATCCTTTTCATCTTCCAAATAGATTTCCTTGATGCGTAAAGCCATGTCTTTATCATAGAAAAAAACATTGCATTCGAAGTTATTCTCAAAGCTTCTGAAGTCGATGTTCGTGCTGCCACAAGTGCAGAGATGGTCATCACTTACCATCAGTTTTGAATGATTGAAGCCTGCTTTATAAAGGAAAACCTTGGCTCCCGCCTCTACAATCTCACCCAAATATGACTTGCATGCCCACTCCACAAGCTTGGCGTCGCCGTGCATGGGGATTATCAGTCGCACGTCAACTCCCGACAAAGCAGCTGTCCGAATGGCAAAAAGTATGGGCTCGGTAGGCAGGAAATAGGGCGTTTCCATATACACATAATGCTTCGCTTCAATAAGAATGCGCACATAACCTTGCATGATGTCAGGCCATGGTTGAATGGGACTGCTCGTTACAATCTGCGCCAGACAGTTGTTTCTTTCAATGTGTGTATTCTCCGGATAATAGCGGTGGTCGGCCAGCAATGTGCGTGCAACGAAGTACCAATCTATCAGGAATGCACGCTGCATGGAATAGACAACGCTACCTGTGATGCGCATATGGGTGTCGCGCCAAGGCTGTCCTTTAGTGCCTTTTATATAGCGCATAGCGATGTTCATGCCACCGATGAAGCCTGTTTCTCCGTCGATAACGCATATCTTTCGATGGTTACGATAGTTCACCTTGCTTGTCAAAGCCGGGAAACGAACGGGAATAAAGGGCTTCACTTCTATTCCTTCGCGCTTCATTCTATTGAAGAATTTGTCGCGAACATTCCAACAACCTACGTCGTCATAGATAATCCTAACCTCAACCCCTTGCCTCACTTTGTCAATCAATGCGTCAGCAATGAGCATGCCGAGCGGGTCGTCATCAAAGATATAAGTATCGATATGGATGTGGTCTTGTGCCCTTCCGATAGTGCGGAGCAGCGCAAGAAAGAAATCACTTCCATGGGTGTAAATGTCTGCATTGTTGTCTTTGAAAGGCAAAGCCATGCTCTGATTGGCAAAAAGATGCATCAACTGGCGTGCGTTTTCAGGCAGATGCAGGTTGCGTTGTTCCGTAAATTCAAGCATACTTCGCTTCGTCAGTTCGTCCAAACTGTGCTGACTGATGAAGTGTTGTCTGCGGTAATTCTGTCCAAAGAAGATATAAATGATGATGCCTACTATCGGTATGAAAGAAAGCACCATGAGCCAAGCTACAGTCTTTGCAGGCTGCCGATTGTCCATCAGAACGGCTATCATGGCCAGTATGACACTGATAGTGTAGATGCTTACTATAATCCAATGCAGATAAGACATTTATTGAAAACCAATCATTTTGTGGGTTTGCAGACTCAGACGCCACTTGGGGTGTGACGCTATATAACGGATACAAGCCTGCGTAATGGCCTTGTTCTGAACGTCGTTGCCCACGTCACAGGGTTGCAGATAATAGTAGTCGGCCTCAATTCCGAGGTCATCAACAGGTTTTTGTCCGTCGAAAATGCACTTCAGTTCGTTGCATTCGGTAACAACGACATGCTCTTTCGGCGATATGGTCAGCCAGTCGAGATTGGCCGGGGGCACGTTTGTTCCGTTGGATTCCATGGCTACATAGAAGCCTTCGGCATGCAAGGCGTCAATCAGTTGGTCGTCGACTTGCAGCGTAGGTTCGCCTCCGGTGAGCACCACGAAGCCTACCGTTTTCCAATCTCTGACAGCATCAACGATAGCCTCGGCCGTCATTTCGTGATGCAATTTGAAATCAGTATCACAGAAACTGCACTTCAAGTTGCATCCGCTGAAACGGATAAACACTGCTGCACGGCCCGTGTTTCGGCCTTCGCCTTGCAGTGAGTAGAAGATTTCATTGACCTTATACGTCTTCTTCATACGTGGCTATATTTCCATCACTTTCCTGCACTGTGGCCTTGTAGCAGGTAGGAATCTGCTCGGTTATCCAGCGTGCAATGTTCTCGGCTGTAGGGTTGAAAGGCAGCACTTTGTTGATATCGGCATGGTCAAGTCGGCCATGAATGAGGCGCTTTACTTCTGAAAAGTCGGCCACCATGCCGTCTTTGTTGAGCTCACGTGCCTTGCAGAACACCGTGATGTGCCAGTTATGGCCATGCACATTGCTGCATTTACTCTTGTAAGAGAGGGTCAGATGGTGTGAGGCTGATACCTCGAAACTCTTTTGTATGTAATACATATCCTGTTCTTTTCGGTTAGTCTATACGATAATATTATTGCCCAACTGCTTTGCAAGCGCATTGCGTATGGCCGTCATTTCCTTATATTCGGTCATGAGTGGCATGAGATTGTCAGCCGAAGCCTTGGCAATTTGCTGCTTTAATTCGCGCAGATGCTTCTCAACATACTCCATTCTGAAGTCGAGCATCAAGTGAATGGCACGGTTTCGAAGGCTCTCATTGTCGCTCTTCACTTGCTGACTTTCAGACAGTTTGAACCGTTCTTCGGTCATATGGATAGCTAATTGGCTGATATGAATGTCGTGATGATGCACGAAATAAGGTTCAGTGTCGAACGAACGGTCGTGTCCTTTCTCCACAACTTCTTTCAAAATCTGATTGTAGACAGGGCTTTCGAACGACAAACCATCGGCAGAAAGACAGTAATCAAAGTATTCGGCAATCGATAATTGCAGTGGTTTCCCGTCGCTATCCTCTATGTTTTCGAAGACAACTCGATTGCCATGCTTGATAATCATCTGCAACATGAGCTGCTCTGCCTTGGATTCTATGTTTGCTTGGCTTTGAGATTGAATAGCGCTTTGATTGGCTTGAAGAGGCTGTGGGCCCGTAGCTGTGGGCTGAACTGCCGTAGGAGTCATCGAACCTGTGGCCTTTCTGTCACGTATCATGTTGTTCATCTGGGTGATAAGTGTGGCTTCATTGATGCCGATACGCTGTGAACAGTCGTGCAGATAGGTATCGCGGAGGATGGGATTCTGCACCATCGAGATGCTCGTGACAATGGAGTTGATAGCCTCCGAGCGCTTCAAGGGGTCGGTTTCATTGTCAAGCAGCAAGGCCGTCTTAAAGCGGATGAAGTCTGTGGCATGTTGTTCGATATAGTCTTTGAACTCTTCTGCCGTGTGTTTTCGTGCGAAACTGTCGGGATCGTCATTGTCGGGAAGCAGCAGCACTTTAAGGTTCATGCCCTCTTGAAGCAGCATATCTGTACCGCGAAGTGCCGCATGAATGCCTGCCGCATCACCGTCATAGAGCAATGTTATGTTGGCAGTGAAACGGTGAAGTGTATGTATCTGGTGAATGCTCAAGGCCGTTCCGGAGTTTGCAACGACGTTTTCAATGCCGCACTGGTGCATGGAAATCACATCCGTGTAGCCTTCAACCATGTAGACACGGTCTTCTTTTGCAATTGCTTTCTTGGCCTGATAGATGCCGTAAAGCTCATGATCTTTGTGATAGATGTCACTGTCTGGCGAGTTGACATACTTCTGATTGACGCCTTTTGTGCGTGCATCGAGCACGCGCCCCCCAAAGCCAACCACCTTGCCGCTTATGCCTATCCAAGGAAAGATGACGCGACCTGAATAGCGATCAACTAATTCTCCGCGCTCATTTCGATAGCAAATGCCGGTCTTCAGCAGGTATTCGTCTTGGAAACCCTTTTGCCGTGCCGTACGTCCGAGCGTCAAACGGTCGGGTAAGTCAAAGCCTAATTTGAACTTTCTGATAATATCATCGCGGAAGCCTCGCGTGCGGAAGTATTGCATCCCAATAGCCACGCCGTCGACATTGTTATGGAGTATGTCTTCAAAATAGCCGGAAGCCCACTCGTTGATGATGAACATGCTTTCGCGTTCGCTTTGCTCTCGTTTCTCATCATCGGTCAGTTCGCGTTCCTTTATCTCTATATGATACTTGTTAGCTAACCAGCGAAGCGCCTCGGGATAGGTCATTTGCTCATGCTCCATGATGAAACTTATGGGGTTTCCTCCTTTGCCACAGCCGAAACAATGACAGGTTCCACGGGCCGGAGAAACATAGAAAGACGGTGTCTTCTCATTGTGGAATGGGCATAATCCCTTATAGTTACTGCCACTTTTTCGCAGCGTAACAAACTCGGAAACAACGTCAACGATGTTCGCAGCGTCTTTGATTCGCTCAACTGTTAGTCTGTCAATCATAGATAAGGCAAAGTTAATAAAAAACGTTGAAACCGCAAAGCGTGGTGCATAACAAAAGAAAATATAATCTCATCAAGGTTTTGTTGCCATGTTTTTCAGATTGTCATTCTTCTTTACAAAAGCCTTCTCAGGAATGGCCTTGCCGAAAAATAAAATGCAGGTGGCTTCAAATACGCGAGTTTTAAGGCTTTTAAGCAATGGCTTGAGCATCAGATATTTAAGTCAAGAAAAACTTTCTTGGAGTTTGTTTTCGTTGTAATTGGGTGCTGATTTGACGCAAATCGTTGGCTGATTTGAGGCAAGTTACACTTCATTTTGACGCATCTTGGCTTGCGAAATGCACCATATTGCGGTGTGTTTTGACGCAAATGGCGTGATAAGTCGATTACTATGGGCAGATGAATAGCTGCAAATGAGTGTGAAATGGGCACTTATGTGGCTTCTGTTTTCCTGGAAGGTGTTTCTGAAAGTGGGTGTTTTTTAACGATTTATCTTTACAAAAGGGATTGGATTTTCAAGGAGTAGTACGGGCTGTTGTTTGTAAATTCACTCACTTTTCGGCCTTCATGAACTCATGTTCTTCGTCTTTCGGGATTGCAGCATGCTGTCTGCGGTTTTGCAAAGTGGGAGAAATCATAGAGAAAAAGGATGCTTTTTGTGGTTTCGGCACTGTTTTTGCTGTGTATGACAACGTATTAATCGTATTGGGATAATAAAGATATGAGAGCAAATATTAAGCGGAATGAACAGCGAAGAGTTGTTGTCGTAGGAGGTGGTCTGGGGGGACTGAAAATGGTTTCAAGTCTCCGTGAGACAGACTATCAGGTGGTGTTGGTAGACAAGAACAATTATAATCAGTTTCCACCGCTGATTTATCAGGTGGCTTCGGCTGGTTTGGAGCCGAGCAATATATCGTTTCCTTTTCGTAGATTGTTTCAGGGATGGAAGAACTTTTTCTTTCGAATGGCCGAGGTTGAACATATTGATACCGAGGAGAAAGCCATTCGCACATCCATCGGAACGATACACTATGACGACTTGGTGCTGGCTGCCGGTGCAACAACCAATTTCTTTGGAAACAAGAATATCGAGGCTTCTGCGTTGCCGATGAAGTCGGTTAGTGAGGCTATGCGGCTGCGCAACACGATTTTGCAGAACCTTGAAAGGGCTGAAACTGAAGACAATGAAGCTCGCAGGCGAGCGTTGATGAACATTGCAATCGTAGGAGGTGGCCCGTCTGGTGTAGAGATTGCCGGTGCATTGGCTGAGATGAAGCGCACCATTCTGCCTCGTGATTATCCCGATCTTGATACTTCTTGCATGCGCATCTATCTCATCAATGCAGCTCCACGCCTTTTAGGTGCCATGACTGAAAAGTCTTCTCGTGAGGCAGAGAAAGCCTTGAAAGAACTCGGAGTGGAGATAATGGCCGGATGTATGGTGACAGATTATGTAGATCATGAATTGATTTTGAAGGATGGAAGTCATCTTCCTGTGGAGACAGTGATATGGGTGAGCGGTATTCGTGCTAACCATATAGACGGTATTCCGGCTGATAGTATCGGACGTGGTGGCCGCATCATAACGGATCGTTTCAATCGGGTTAAGGGAATGGAGAATGTCTATGCCATTGGCGATCAATGCTTGATAGAAGGTGATGAGGCCTATCCGCAGGGACATCCACAGTTGGCTCAGGTGGCAATGCAACAGGCAGAGAACTTGGCAATGAACCTGAAACGGCAGGATAAGAACGAGCAGGAGCATCCCTTTTCTTATAGAAATTTAGGCACAATGGCAACCATTGGGCGCAAAAAGGCCGTTGTAGAAATCGGTAGATTGAAGTTTGGAGGCTTCTTTGCCTGGCTTCTCTGGTTGGTTGTTCACTTGCGTTCTATTCTTGGAGTAAGGAATAAAACGATTGTGTTTCTCAATTGGATGTGGAGTTATTTCAATTATAAACAGAGCCTTCGATTAATATTAAAGGCGAAACGCTGACAGCAGTAGCTGTTGAAATGAGGCCGTGAGTCCTTGGTTTCTGATATTGGGATGTCTGCCTAAAGATAGAAGCCAAGGACGCTGTTGACTTGTGTCATTTGATATTCTTCATTTTATGTCAACTCATCTGCATGGGATTGAAGTGATAGTTATAAGCTTCAAGCCCTATTATTCATAGCCTATTGCACGCAAAAACGGGAACCCTTGAATAAGGATTCCCGTTTTGGGGTGGAGGGTGGGACTCGAACCCACGACATTCAGAACCACAATCTGACGCTCTAACCAACTGAACTACATCCACCATGTAATGCGTTTGCTATTGTTGTTTAGCGGGTGCAAAGGTATGAGAAAAGTTTGGATTGACCAAACTTTTCCCTTGTTTTTTTGCTGTTTTTTTATTTGGCAGGTGTTTGAGGAGCCTGTGGTACCTGCTGACTTGCCCCAAATCCCTGGGTATTTGTTGGGTTGGTGGTCTGTGTTTCGGTTGCACTCTTCTCCATAACGCTTTGTTCTGTTGCTGCCTGTGGTGCTACATAAGCACATGCAACACTAAGGATTACCATTGAAACAGCGAGCGCCCATGTTGCTTTTTCTACCACATTGGTCGTCTTGCGAACGCCCATAATGGCATTTGATGATGAGAAGTTTGAGGCCAAACCACCACCTTTTGATTCTTGAATGAGTACGACAAGCACCATCAAAATGGCTGCTAATACAATCAATACAACGAATAATGTGTAAATCATTTCCCTTATTTTTTGTTTTTATTATTTATTATCAATTTCTCCAAGAAACGTATTTGGTCTGCAAAGTAAGCATTTTTTTTTGGATTATTCAAATTTAAACGCTTAATAATTTCCAATGCCTTTTCATATCGTCCCTGTTTGACATAGATGCGAGCCAGCGTTTCTGTGAAATAGTTTTCATCGCCTTCGTTCTTTTCTTGGGGCTGTGGTTCAGGCTCAAGTGGGAGTGTTGGTGTCGGTGTTTCTATTTCAAAATCTTCTATCTGATAGCTTATGGCGTAGTTCTTTGTCAGTTCTTCATTCGTATCCTCTTCTGTTCTGAGGTTGAAACCGCCGTCTTCAATGAAGTTGTCTATCAGAGTTGTTGTACGATCCTGGGTCTTCTGCTCGCGTTGTTCCTGTTCTTCTTCCTCTTCAAGGTTAAGCAGATAAGAGACGTAGTCCACGGTTGCATCGGCTGGAGTGGGGCGGCGGGTTTTGTCCTTAGCTTCTTCTTCTGTGTCTTCGGGGATGGAATCGAGGAAGCTGTCAATGAGTTTCGTTGTGCGATCTCCGTTCTCGGCCGTTGTCTCGTGTAGCTTCCTTTGGGTCGAAGTAGACTTGTCTGCATGCACTTTATAATGGGCAGCCTCAATCATATTGAAGAGAATGCGTCGGTCGGTGATGCAGATAGCAGCTCTGCGCAGCTCTTCATCAAATGCAGGATCATGCAGAATGTAAAGGTTTTGCAGCATCAGTATGCGTGCCGTTTGATAGTAGGGGTGGAGTGCAATGAAGCTACGGAGATCGTAAAGGGTCTCGCGATCCATGTATTCGGGATGCAGTATAAGGCGCTTAATGTCCATCTTTTATTACCAATTGGCTACAGTTGCATTGAAAATTTGGTCGACAATATCCTTTATCATCTGTGTAACGAGTTCCTCTTGAACGGAATTCAAGCTTCTGGCAGACTCGTAACTGGCAGTCGATGTAAACTGTTTCTCGATGAATTCCGGGCGGTTTTTGGGATTGGTAATCCTCACATTGACAGTCATAGAGAGTTCAGTCTGGGCCGAAGTACCATTACTTGTCACCGACTTATTGCGCTGATTGTATTGCGTAATCTCTCCTTCTATCTTTATATCTCCATTGCGTTTCACCAGAATTAGTTTCGTATGATCGGCAAATTGATCTTTCAATCGGTTGTTGAAAAGAGGCCCCATAGGTCCCCATACATAGCTGGAACGAATGGGAAAATCGGCAATCTGAATCGTCTTTGTCTTGCTGTAGTCGATGCTTGCGCCATTGAACTTATAGCCTTTGAAAGCACATGAACTTATCAGTATAAGCAGACCGACTGCCAATATATATTTCAGTTTCTTCATTTTCGTGGGAGTTGATGACGTCAAATAGATTTATCTAATCCGTATTGCTTGATACGTCGGTAGAGCGTACGGTCTGAAATACCCAATTCCTGTGCTGCTTTCTTGCGATTTCCACCATTGCGTTCCAGGGCTTTCTCTACCATCTGACGCCCTAAGTCATTGAGGTTCAAGCTTTCGGGTTCACGTATTTCCTCAGCAATAACATCGTAGGCAGCAGGTTGTGTTTGCTGACTTGGTGTACTGATGATACCATAAGGATTTTTATTCTCACCGCGTATAAGCGCTGTTTCCTGTGGAGAAGCGAGCTGTTGACTTTGAAAACCCTGTGCACCGGATAACGAACGGGTCTCGTCAAGCTGCTTTTTCAGCATGTTCATGTCGCGTTTTAAGTCGCTGACATTGCCTCGGAGTTCATACAATATCTTATATAGTATCTCGCGTTCTGTTTCGTAAGAGTGCTCTCCCGGCTTCGAGATAGTGGCCAACTGTGTGCTTTCCGTATCCTTTGGAATAAAGTGTAACAAGGCCTCTGCATTGATTTCGCGCTGTTCACTGAGTACCGACATCTGCTCTGTGATGTTCTTTAACTGGCGAATATTACCCGGCCATTTGTATTGCATGAGTAATTGTTTGGCTTCATCTGTAAGCGTAATCTTCGGAAGATGATACTTTTCAGCCATCTGCATGGCGAAAAGACGGAACAAAAGTACGATGTCTTCGCCCCTGTCTCGCAAGGGAGGCATCTGCACGGGAATAGTGTTCAGACGGTAAAATAGGTCTTCACGAAACCTGCCTTCACTGACAGCCTTGCGCATGTTGACGTTTGTTGCAGCCACGATACGCACATTTGTCTTCCTGATTTCCTGTCCTCCAACACGAATATACTCACCCGTTTCGAGCACACGGAGCAGTCGTGCCTGTGTAGCAAGTGGCAGTTCGCCCACTTCATCAAGGAAAATCGTACCCTTGTTTGCTGTTCCAAAGTAGCCTTCGCTTTCTCCAATAGCTCCTGTGAACGAGCCTTTCTCGTGGCCAAACAGTTCACTGTCAATCGTTCCTTCAGGGATAGAACCGCAGTTAATGGCAAAATATCTCTCGCGACGGCGGGGAGAATTGTCGTGAATAACGCGTGGAATAATCTCTTTGCCGACGCCACTTTCACCCACAATCAATACAGATAAATCAGTAGGGGCTACCTGCAGGGCTATGTCTAAAGCCCTGTTTAGCCCATCACTATTGCCAACAATGTTGTAGCGTTGCTTTATTTTTTGCAGTTCTGAAGTATTCATTGGATGACAAAATTACATATTTTATTCCATAATCCTGCTAATTTGGCAGACTTTTTATATGTTTTTAGGGTAGCGATTACCGTGCAGTGGTTTCGCCAATCCATTAATTTCGTTTGCCAAACTTGATGAGTAGCAGGCCTATTCCCGTCCAAAGCAACTCGCGAAGTCTTACAATCAATGCTACGAAGATACCCGCACTTGCTGATATACCCAATGCCGTTGTCGACATCAGAAAGCCACCTTCGCGTCCTCCAAGCTGCAGAGGAATGAAAAAAAGCAGGTTAGCAAAGAGGCTTGTAAAGGCAAGAATGAGCACACATTGCAAGAAATCAACATTCGGCATGAGCACCAATAGCACGAAAAATATCTCTAAAGCCGAGCAAATGCGACATGATAATTCCAACAGAACTGCCGAAACAAAGGTCTTGGGGTTCTGCTTATGAAGAGCTGCTATCTGTTGATCTATGGTGTCAAGTTGCTCGCGATGACTTTCAACAAAAGGCTGCGCCCACTTCTTCAAGAGAGGAATATGCCCGAGAAACTTCATCACTCGGTTGGCCAATCCCTTGCGATAGCCCGATATGAAGAACCAAATTCCTAATAGACAGAAGGCACCTGTGACAGCCAGTAGCGTTGCTAAGAGCAGCGTTATAGGCTGTGTGAGCATGAAAATAACTATCGAAAGTAACCAAAAACAGAAATGACTGAAGATGTGAGTCATGGCATAAAGGATTACCGATGACGATGCACGCTCCGGTCCTATGTATGGAGAAAGCGACATGATACGGTAAGGTTCGCCCCCCATCAGACCGCCGGGAGTGGCATAGTTGAGGGCAAATCCCGACACGGTAATCTTATAAAGCCATGCAAAGGATATTTTCTTTTGTCCTTTGTCGGCTTTCTGTGAATTGATAATGATATACCATGCCGAAGTGTTGAAGATGTAGAGAAAGGCCCAAAGCACGACAACGGCAATGAACCAATAGCCTGCATGACACAGCCCTTCCCACACTTGGTGGAAATCAAGCTGTGTAATCATGATGCCGAGAACGACAATCCCGAAGATGAAAAATCCGTTCTGATACTTCTTATTCATGCTTTTTCTTTGGTATAGAGAAGCGAACCTTCTCTCCATCATCATGCTTTTCGCGGTAAAGCTTAGGCAAAGGATTCTGCAAAGGCTCGTCATAACGCTTGCGGTTGCGGTAGATGTCGATGGCTGTATAAATGGCATGACGCAGTGAAGAAGCATCGGCTATGCACTGACCTGCAATATCAAAGCGAGTATGGCAATCGGGTTCAGTGGCTATAATGGGTAGGTTGGCATTGAATTTTACCACACTTTCCGTAGCAAGGGCTTTTAATGGAGGCACTCCCTGGTCGTAATATAGGGCCAAGATGCCGTCAAACTGGTCGTAATAACCATTTTCAAAGAATTCTTCAGCAGTGTAAGGACCGAATGCCTGCACGCTGTCCTCTTCCATTTCTTTAATTGCAGGCAAGATAATCTCTTGCTCTTCTTTGCCTTGTGCCGTAGGATTTAAGGATAAAACAGCAATGCGTGGATTGGAAATATTAAAGTCGCGGCGAATGGTTTTGAATAATAATGTAGCCTTTTCTTTTACTAAATCCTTGGTCAACACATTTGCAATGTCCTTTACAGAAGCCCTTTCTGCCGCAACCATCAGCCGCAGGTTGTCACTGATATAAAGGGTAGAAGCTTTGTTTCCTTCGCCTAAACAAGTTTCAATATACTTGCTGATGCCGGTAAATTTGTAGCCTTCAATGTGAATATTGCTGTCTTCCACCGGACAATTCACGAGCACATCATAGGCATCATCCCGATAATCGGTCATGGCTTTATCAAGTGCTTTCAATGCAGCTGCACCGCTTTCAGGCGACACTATGCCCATCTCCACTTTCACATCTTCATCGAAACATGTCAGCAGATTAATGCGGTTTTCAACTGCTTCATCGGCAGTATTGATGATACTGAAGTTTCCTTGAATGTCAAGTGCCTTGCGATGATAAGATGCTATCTTGGGAGAACCATAGATGATTGGCGTGCAAAGCTCTAGCATCTCGGGTTCAGAGAAAGCCTTAAAGATGAGTTCATATCCGATACCATTAGTATCACCATGTGTGATAGCCACACGAATTTTCTTATTTTCCATTGTTATTCTTTATATTTATAGAGCCCAGTATGGCGTTAAGCTGACCGAGCAGAGTTTTCTTATTGCTTATTTCGGGCGCATAGAGGAAGCCTTCTGCGAAGATGAGTCCTTCTCCTTCAGGGCGCTTATAGACGTTGCAGATGAATGGCCCTCCCATGGCATCGCCCTGCATCTCCCATAGTCCTTCATAGCGACATCGCCTTTTCTTTGGGTTGAAATGCCCCTTGACAGAAGCCTTCAGCGTTGTGATGAACATCGAATCGGTTTCACCTTTAATATTGATTTGCATCACACTGTCGTGCAACTGACAGAAACGTTCCACGCTTAGTGGCAGTGTGTCGGCAGTCGTTACTTTGTAGATAGCTACGTTTTTCATGCCTGTTGTGGCATTGTTGGATATCCATAGAAATCCTTTTCCTTGTTTGCTCGATCGCATGTCAGCAGGCAATTCAATGCTCATTCCCATCAGTTTGCGCACTCGTTCCTGCATCTCGGGATTGTCTTCATACGGGCGGTTGAGCCGTCCGAGCATTCCCTTTCGCCGACCGTTGCAGCCACAAAACACGAGCATTGCAGCCAACATGAAGACAATGATCTTATTGCTCATGACGGATTTCGCCGATTTTCTTCGACGTAGAAAGCAGTCCACAGGCTGCAAAGATATCTTGTCCGCGACTCGCACGGATAGTAGTGAAGATGCCATGTGATGTCAGATAGTCGCGCAATTCCTCCATTCTCTTCTCGTCGGCACCATGCAGTGGCACGTCAGGTATTTGGTGGAAGCGTATCAGATTGATGCGACAGTCAAGACCTTTCAACAGTTTTACAAGCTCACGGGCATGTGTCATAGAGTCGTTTACGCCTCCGAAGACGATGTATTCAAACGACAAACGACGTTGGTGGGAGAAGTCATAATTGCGCAGAAGTTCCACGATTTCCGCAATACTCATGCCCTTTTGAGCCGGCATAAGCTCGGCTCTTTGCTCGGCTATCGGCGAATGAAGACTGATAGCTACATGGCAATCGCTCTCTTCAATGAAGCGTTTCAGTTTGTTCTTAACGCCGACACTGCTCACTGTTATGCGCTTCGGACTCCATGCCCAGCCGTAGTCGGCCGTGAGAATCTCCGTTGTTCGCAGAATATTGTCAAGGTTGTCCATCGGCTCCCCCTGTCCCATGAACACGATATTCGTAAGTTTATCCACTTCGGGAAGCGAATAAATCTGGTTCAAGATGTCACAAGTTGTCAGGCTTCCCTCAAAGCCTTGCTTTCCCGTTTGACAGAAAAGACAGTTCATTTTGCAGCCCACCTGACACGAAACGCAAAGAGTGGCGCGGTCATTCTCGGGGATATACACCGTTTCTACAAACTTTCCGCTTGCTGTGGGGAATAGATATTTGATGGTTCCGTCCTTGGATTGCTGTGCTTCCAAAGCTTCTGCACAACCTATAGTGTAGGCTTCTTCTAATTTTGCACGGTTAGTTTTGGATATATTTGTCATCTCGTCAATGTGCTTCACGTGATGCGTATATAGCCATTTTGCAATCTGTCCGCCCGTAAAGGCAGGCATTCCCAATTGCTTGCAGGCTTCCTTGAGCTCGTTCAAGGTCATGCCTAAAAGTGCTTTCTTCGAAGAAATCATACTGCAAAGATAATAAATAATGTTGAATGTTTCACGCTTTGTATTGTTTTTTTGATTTGTGGAGAGAGCGTGGAATGCAGGGGGTAGGAGTGTGGTTTGTTTTCAGACAGTCTTTAAGCCCTTGCAAATTACGACTTAGGTATAGGCTCACAGGTCTGTAATTTGATATTGGAAAGCAGCAAAAAAGATTTTGAAAAATAATCAAAAAACATGACAATAAGAATTGTTCTGCATGGTTCTGTTTTTCCATAAACAGCAAATTATCTTCTCACATGAATGCTTCAGTCTTGCCATTTGCATCATCTCGTCTTGCCATCTAAGGCATATTGCAGTGTGTTTTGCGTCATTTTATCTTGCGATTTGACGCATATTACACACTGATTTGACGCATGTTGGATGCCTTCTTGGAAGGAGTAACAAAAAAGGGAAAACCACATTGCGGTCTTCCCTACGGCAAAGATAATCATTTTTTGAGGCAAATGCAAATGGATAATGAAATATCTTTACTTTTAGAGCGACATTAAAGCGCCTGTGGAAAAATCGTGTTTCAGCAGCATGTAATTCGATTTTATTTGCTATCTTTGCAGGAAATATGGTGTCGTTGCTGACATGCCAATGGGCAATCCGGCGGTTGCAACAGTGCCTCAACACGCGTTAAACACATTTTTATGATTGGAAAAATAGACTGTTTTCTGCCTTGCAGCAATCCCAACGACCTGAAAGAGACCATCGAGATGTTGCGGAGGAGTAAGACAATCCGACAGATAAACTTACTCGTGGACTCGGATTTCAAGGTCGCGGAGCGGGCTGATGACTGCACGACTATCGTTGTTGACAATTTGCTTTCGACCGACACCATGCGCAAAGTCAGTGAAAATGCAGAGGCCGACTATGTGCTTCTTGCGCTCAAATCAACGCCTCTTGTGTTAGGCCTGCATGCACTTGACCGCCTGCTTCGTGTGGCCACAGATACCCATGTGGCCTTGGTTTACAGCGATTATCATGCGGTTGTTGACGGGAAACGCGAGCAACATCCAGTCATAGACTATCAGATGGGGAGTCTTCGTGACGATTTTGATTTCGGTTCCTTGCTGTTCATTCGTGCCGATCTGTTGCATGAATATGCTGCAACTTGCGGCAAAGAGGGCGGTCATCAGTTTGCTTTTGCCGGACTTTACGACCTGCGTCTGTTCCTCAGTCGCAAGGGGGAACTCTTCCATATCAATGAATATCTCTACACAGCACAGGAGTTTGATACGCGAAAGAGCGGTGAACGCCAGTTCGATTACGTCAATCCGCGCAACCGCGAGGTACAGATAGAAATGGAAAAGGCTGTTACTTTGCATCTCGAAGCCGTTGGTGCATGCATTGATACGCATGATTATGAAGCGCCAAACTTTGACTGTGAGCCTTTCAATTGCGAGGCCTCTGTCGTCATTCCAGTGTATAATCGCGAGCGAACGATAGCCGATGCCGTGAAAAGTGCATTGCAACAAGAGGCCGATTTCAAGTATAATGTGATTGTTGTCAATAATCACAGCAGTGACCATACGGGTGATATCCTGCGCGAGTTAGCTTGCGAACGCCTCATAGTTATTGAGCCTGAACGCACTGATTTGGGGATTGGCGGCTGCTGGAATGTAGCTGTTGACGATGCAAGGTGTGGCCGTTTTGCCGTTCAGTTGGATAGCGATGATCTCTATTCTTCCCCACATACGCTGCAGAAAATCGTTGATGCGTTCCATGAACAGCATGCAGCAATGATTATAGGTGCCTATCGTATGTGTGATTTTGAACTCAAGACACTGCCTCCGGGAATGATAGAACATCGTGAATGGACCGAAGATAACGGTTGCAACAATGCCTTACGCATTAATGGTTTGGGTGCTCCACGCGCATTCTTTACGCCACTTCTGCGTGAAATTCATTTCCCCAACACCAGTTATGGCGAGGATTATGCGTTGGGATTGGCTTTCAGTCGCCGTTATCGTATAGGCAGAATATACGATGAACTCTATCTTTGCAGGCGGTGGGGAGGCAACAGCGATGCTGCATTGAGCATTGAAAAGGTGAATGCCAACAATCTTTATAAGGATCGTTTGCGCACGATAGAGTTGAAGGCACGCCGTCAGTTGGTGAGCAAAAAGGCTTCTCTTGGTGACGATGACGACTTGAAACGCTTTTTCAATCAACAGTTGAAACAGTGGGAGGATGCCCGAAAACGCTATCAAGACCTGCGGGATGTGAAGACAAAACAATTAGGCATATTGCGCGTGCAGTATAATCCGGCACGCATGGTAAGTACTGGGGCGAAGATTGATGCACACACATTGGCACAGCGTCCTTGCTTTCTTTGTGCATCAAATCGGCCGAAAGAACAGCTGACGAAAAGGCTTGATGATGACTTCTGCCTGCTTGTTAATCCGTTCCCTATCCTTCCTGTCCACTTCACTATTCCTGCTTTGCGCCATGAGCCACAGGCTATTCTGTCGCATTATGGTGAGGTTCATAAGCTGCTTTCAAGGTATAAAGCGCTCATGGTGTTCTATAATGGGCCGAAATGTGGGGCGAGTGCTCCCGATCATCAGCATCTGCAAGCGGGTGAAAGTGGGCTTGTGCCCTTGCAACGTGAATGGAAACGCATGCAAAAGAGCCTTGAACTGATAGTCACATTGAATGAAGATAACGATGTTTGTCTGCTTCGTGACTTTGTGGTTCCAGCGCTTGTCATTCGCAGTACGAGTGCCGAGAGCGACAAAAAGCTCTTTCATCTTGTGTATAAGTGCTTGCCGTTACGTGACGGAGAGACCGAGCCGATGATGAATATCGTGGCTTGGCGTGAAGGCAGACAGTATATTTCAGTGGTTATTCCGCGTGAAAAGCATCGTCCGGATTGCTATTCTGACGAGGGCGAAAAACAGTTGTTGGTAAGTCCCGGAGCCTTGGATATGTCGGGATTACTGATAGTTCCGCGTGAAGAAGACTTCAATAAACTGACCGAAACGCAGGCTGAAACCATCCTGAAAGAGTGTGGTGTCACTGAAAAGACAATGCAGGCGGTGGTTGAACGCATAAAAGAAAACAACTGAAAATGGTCTTGAAAGATAATCATATGCAGGTAGATGCACAGCCGGATGTGTCGGTAGGCATTGTCAGTGGAAGTCAGATTAGGTTTCGTCTTGATGCGCCTTATCTTGTAGAGGGGACGCTTGCAGAGGGCGAACAAACGGTTGATTTTGCAGAAAAAGGCATACATTGGAAAGGAAAATGCTATCAAGAGCTGACTTTTATACCACAACAAAGCGATGCTTCTTTCTCACTTTTCGGTGTCACTATAGGTGTAAACTTTCATTGGGAGCGTAAGGAAACGCAGACTTTTCTTGGCAGATTGAAGTTCATAGTCAATGAAGATAAGGTGTGTGCTGTCAATGAATTGCCGGTTGAAAGCTATTTGGAGAGTGTTATCTCAAGTGAAATGAGTGCTACTTCGAGCCTCGAACTGCTCAAGGCTCATGCTGTGATATCGCGTAGTTGGCTGTTGGTGCAGATGCAAAACCGCAAGGATAATCATGGAAAAAGCAAGCCCATGTCGTCTGAAATGCCGACCGAAGGAGAACTTATCCGCTGGTATGACCGCGAAGATCATACGCTTTTCGATGTCTGTGCCGATGATCATTGCCAGCGTTATCAAGGAATAACGAAAGAAACAAGCCCACAGGTGGCAGAGGCTATCAGGCAAACCAAGGGGCAGGTACTGCTGTATGACGGTGAAATCTGCGATGCAAGGTTCTCTAAATGCTGTGGAGGTGAGACCGAAGAGTTCCAGTATTGCTGGGAAAATCTGCGCAAACCTTATCTCGTTGCCCTACGTGATGCGCCGCATAATGAGTCACTTCAGTTGAATATTGAGGCTGATGCAGACCGTTGGATACGCTCAAATCCGGAGAGTTTCTGCAATACACACGATGTAAAAGTGCTTTCACAAGTGCTCAACAACTATGACCAGGAGACGTCAGACTTCTACCGTTGGCGCGTGGAATATACGCAGGAGCAGCTTCAGATGCTGATAACCGAGAAACTTGGAATAGACTTTGGGCATATCATTGCCCTTATTCCTATGGAGCGTGGAACGAGTGGAAGACTTTCAAAGCTTAAGATAATAGGCGACAGAAAGACGCTTGTCATTGGCAAGGAACTGGAGATTCGCCGTGCTTTGAGCAAGACTCATCTCTACAGTTCGGCTTTTGTGGTCGATGCACTTGACCGCAATGAGCAGGGAATTCCGCAGCGGTTTGTCCTCATTGGAGCCGGTTGGGGGCATGGTGTAGGGCTTTGTCAGATTGGCGCAGCCGTCATGGGAGAGCGTGGTTACAATTATAATGAAATCCTGTTGCATTATTATAAAGGTGCAACTATCGAACAAATCTATCATTAGACATGAAGAATTCAAGACCTTGGACATGGGTTCCTTCACTTTATTTCGCTGAAGGGCTGCCTTATATTGCCGTGACAGTGCTGGCCATCGAAATCTATATGCAGCTTGGGTTGAGTGATGCAGAAGTGACATTCTATACCTCTTGGCTCTATTTACCATGGGTGATAAAGCCTTTCTGGAGTCCTTTTCTCGAGTTGTATAAGACAAAACGCTGGTGGATTACAGCCATGCAACTGCTTCTTGGCGCTGCTTTTGCGGGCGTTGCCTTTACCATTCAGGCTTCATGGTGGCTGCAAGGAACGATTTGTTTCTTTTGGATGATGGCCTTTTCAAGTGCAACTCACGACGTAGCTGCTGATGGTTTCTACATGATGGGACTTGACCAACACGACCAAGCGTTCTTTGTGGGCATTCGGAGTACGTTCTATCGTCTTTCAATGATAGTCGGAAAAGGCGTTCTTATCATGCTTGCCGGTGTGCTTCAAGTGGTATTCCGTTATCAGATTAAATTCTCATGGAGTCTTATTTTCTATGGACTGACAGGACTTTTCATTGCTTTCTATCTCTATCATAACTATGTTCTTCCACGCCCGAAAGAGGATGCTGACCATGTAAAGAAGCGGTGTGCAGAGGATATTCTGATGGAGTTTGTGATGACTTTCGTTACATTCTTCTCCAAGAAACAAGTGCTTGTGGCTATTCCTTTCTTGCTTCTTTTCCGACTTCCAGAGGCATTGTTGACTCCCGTATCACAGCTTTTCCTGCAAGCCTTGCCAAGTAAAGGCGGATTAGGACTGTCACCTCAGGAGTTCGGATTGGTCAATGGAACTGTCGGAGTGATAGGTTTGTTGGTGGGAGGTGTTATCGGTGGGATGCTGGCGAGCCGTGATGGACTGAAGAAGTGGCTATGGCCTATGACCTGTGCAATAACAATTCCCAATGTTGCTTACGTGTATTTAGCTTATGCAATGCCTGAAAGCCTGATTGCAATCAACGTGTGCGTATGCCTTGAGAACTTTGGTTATGGCTTTGGTTTCAGTGCATATATGCTCTTCATGATATACTTTTCTCAAGGTCAGCACAAGACATCTCATTATGCACTTTGCACGGGGTTCATGGCCCTTTCGATGATGTTGCCGGGCTTGTTTGCCGGTGCTTTGGCCCAGGCGGTAGGCTATCGGATGTTCTTTATCATTGTGATGATCAGCTGTTTGCTGCCGTTCGCCGTTGCCTCCTTCCTGAAAATCGATCCGAATTTCGGTAAGAAAGAAGTCGAAGAAGAATTATAAAACAAGGAAAAGGCTTGCAAACGGTGATGTCTGCAGGCCTTTTATATTAGATGTTTTCATTTCAGAAGTTCGGGCAGAGCAATCATTCCTTTCATTTTCAAAGGCTTTTTCATGCGCTTATATGTGGTCTTTTCCTCATCTTCTTCTGGCTGAAAAAGTCGTGTGATAATTTTATCGAGGAAGAAAGAACCTTGCCGATAGCGAAAGATATATTTCATATTGTAGAAATATTTGCCTCCTCCCCAACTGATAAGCAATATGAAACCACGCTTGGTTTGCATGAGACTGTCTACACAGAAGTTCTTACATTCAAAGTCGGTAAGCGGTAATTTGATGGTTGCAAACCTTGTCTTACCACTTGAGAAATGGATATATCCGCGTCGAAACTCATCATTCGTATCTCTGACATACCTTATTTGATAAGTCTTTTTGCCATATAACTGACCTTTCAATGTCAGTCTTTGCCATACGTCCCAGCATGGTATCTCTTCTCGAGAACCAGTCTTTCCGACATTTGCACATTGTCCTTGAAAAGCAAGACAAAGCAAGGAATAGAGTAACAACAAGTATTTGTTCATGTCGTTGGGCTTTAATCAAGTATTGGATAATAATAGTTGACGCCGAGACACCCCTCATATTGCTCAATCTTTACAGGCGCCCCGATTTGTAATTTATTGTAAAGTTTGTGGGAGATATATACCCTTTCATCTTCTTTTAAGTCATTCCATGGAGCGAGTTTTAAGTAATATCGATGCCCTTTTCCTGTTGTACTCGACTTATCTTTAATGCTCGAATCAAAATACTTTGGCTTAGATGGGTCGAAAGTTATATTGCAAAATATGAGCGTACTATAGCTATAAACAAAGCAACCGATTAGTGTTACTCCAATGAAAAGAAACAGATCGCGCTGCCCATACGTTGGCGTTATGTGCTCATTTCGTGTGCAAAGATAAGTCAGGACGAGTGTAACCACGATGACAATCAACCAGAATTGAGAAGGAATATGAAGGAGATTCTCTCGCCAAGCACTATATAACAGGCCTAAAGAACAAACACTTCCTATCGACAATAGCGATGGATGAGGGTCTGTTTTACTGACATAAAATTTCGCCAATCCATGGCTTTTGTTGTAGACAATGATTGCAACGAGGGGCAAAAGTGCGGCAATTGAGACGATAAAGTCATGTGCAAACGAGGGGAGAAACACAATGAATAAGACTACGATTGTAGTGACGACATTGAGTGGATAGATTATTTTCTTGAGCTTGTTTGCCTTATTTCTGATATCTTCTTCACTTGCTCCATAGTGCAAATCTGATAGCATTTCTTCCGTCTCTTGCTTTTCATCAATGACATCTTTGTTTTGAAATTGCGAATGAGCCCATGCTTCTATGCTCGCAAAACCATCGTAATCATTGGATATAATAATAAACTTTGACAACCTCGTTGCATGCAGAGTGATTCGGTTTTTCTCATCTTCATAGCAGTCAATCTCGGCCATTGGAAGGATTGTTTTGCCGAAAATGCTAACACGAATCACGGCTTCTGGTGTGATGAACAGCTTCGAAACTACTTGGTTTATCACATAACCCATACTGCCAATAATAAAGGCTAAGGCCAGCAACCCCAAGTAAATGCGTGCTGATAAGTCATAATCGTCAAACGTCATCATGGTGTAAAAGGTCATGAGACCAAGGAAAATGAAGAGTAAAGCAACTATCCACGCGCCGATGATTGACGATTTTTTGGGGCGATGTTCACCGAGAATGCGATGATGTTTCAATGGTTTGTACATAACTTTACAGCTATTTTACTCGTCGATATAGCGCTTAGTGATATCCTGATAGCTGTCAATGCGGCGGTCACGGAGGAAGGGCCACCACCTGCGTACTTGCTCACTGTGGTGCATGTCAACTTCTATCACGATGCTTTCTTCTTCATTATTGCTGGCTCTGTAATGGATTTCGCCCTGCGGTCCGACAGCAAAGCTGCTGCCCCAGAACTCAATTCCTCGCGTTTGTCCGCTTGGATCAGGCTCATGACCAACGCGATTAACAGCAATGACAGGTAGTCCGTTGGCCACTGCATGCCCACGCATTACGGTCGTCCATGCCTCGCGTTGTCGCTCCTGTTCATCGGGCGCATCACTGCTTTCATAGCCAATGGCCGTGGGATAGATAAGGATTTCGGCCCCTTGCAGCGCCATTAAGCGGGCTGCTTCGGGATACCATTGGTCCCAACATACCAACACTCCGAGTCGTCCTATGCTTGTGTCGATGGGATGAAAGCCAAGATCTCCAGGCGTGAAATAAAACTTTTCGTAGTATGCAGGGTCGTCAGGTATGTGCATTTTCCGATACTTCCCGGCTATCGTTCCGTCTTTTTCTATCACTACAGCCGTATTGTGATAGAGTCCCGGGGCACGCTTTTCAAACAGCGAAGTGACGATAACCACTCCGTATTGCTTGGCCAATTCACCATAGAAACCCGTTGAAGGCCCTGGTATCGGCTCTGCAAAATCGAAGTTGTTGACGTCTTCCACCTGGCAGAAGTAAAGCGAATTGTGAAGTTCCTGCAACACAATGAGCTGTGCTCCACGGGCAGCTAAGTCGGCTATTCCCTTTGCCAAGCGTTGAATGTTCACAGCAGGATCAGCAACATTATGTTGCTGGAGAAAACCTATTTTTATTTCTTTCATAACTTTGGATATTGCATAGTGAGACAATGGAGTGAGCCGTGCTGGCGGATAACCGTGCGTGCATCAATGCCTATAACCTTGCGGTCGGGGAAGGCATTCTGCAGTTGTTGCATGGCTAAACGGTCTCTTTCGGGTTGTGCATACGTAGGACAGAGCACGTGATGATTGAGGATAACGAAGTTGGCATAGGTTGCAGGAAGCCGCTCTTCATTGTCGTATATCGGCTCAGGAAAAGGCAATCGCAGCAGATGATAGGGCTTCCCCTCAAGCGTGCGCAGTGTTTTCAGCTGGTCTTCCAAAGCTTGGAAGTCAGCGAAATGCACATCGTTCTCGTCACTATATATATATAATAAGGTGTCATTGGGCGCCAATCTCACGGTCGTGTCAATATGTCCGTCGGTGTCATCGCCAAGGAGTTGACCGTGTTCAAGCCATACAATGCGCTCTGCATGCAGTGTTTCGAGCAGCTTTCTCTCAATGTCTTCGCGCGTCATGGGTTGGTTTCTGTGAGGTGCCATGAGGCAACATGCGGTGGTGAAAATGGTGCCTTTACCGTCACTTTCAATGCTTCCGCCTTCCAAAACAAAGTCGGTGTGGTCTTCTATGGTGCCGTCAAAGGCGCCCATTTGAGCCATGTTGCGTGTGATGGCATTGTCTTTCTGCCAGTTGAATTTCTCTCCCCAGCCATTGAATTTGAAGTCAAGCATGCGTAATGAGGTGCCGTTCGAGAGCGTGACAGCCCCGTGGTCGCGTGCCCAAGTGTCGTTGGTATCTATCGCGAAATAGCGGATATTGGCATGTTGACTGCTTGAAAGTTGCTGCTCAAGCAGGGCTTTCACCTTGTCGGGTTCAGGCGTAACGATGAGAAGTTGCTCATCCGTTGTGATGACTTTTGCCATTTCAACGAATGTCTTTGTAATGTCATCGAGATAGGGAAGCCAGTCGGTTTGAGCATGGGGCCACGTGAGTTGAATGCCTCGTTGCGGTGCCCATTCGGCTGGAAGTACAAAGTCTTTGTTTGCCATATCGTAGGAGTGATAGTTCAATATATAATTGTTTGCCGGTTACAAAATTAGTTGTTTTTTTCCAATTGTTGTGAGTTTGAAGAATAGAAAGGTGAATATTTTTGTGAGAAATGAGAGTAGCACACGCTTCATTCAGGGTGCATCGTGAAGCTTTTCAGTGCGTTTCGAATGCGGTTTTCATAGCTTTGGAAAGCCGGAATGAGCGCTTTGATTGTAAACTTAAATGACAGTTGATTTGCATTTGCTTAGAAAATTGATTATCTTTGCCGTAGGGGAAGACCGCAATGTGGTTTTCCCTTTTTTGTTATGCCTTGCAGAATGGTTTGCAATATGCGTCAAATCAGCGTGTCATATGCGTCAAGTTATGTGCTGAAGTGATGCAAAATGCACCGCAATATGCCTTAGATTGAAAGGCGAAATGATATGAATGACAAGTCAAAAGCATTCATTCGGGAAGATGATTTGCAGTTAATAGAAAAACAGAACCATGCAGAATAACTCTTGTTGTCATGTTTTTTGATTATTTTTATTTATTTTCTGATGCTCGAATATCCATAGAGAAAGCATAGCATTCATGGTAGTGTTTACGGTCACTCCTTGCTAAAATTATATTGATTGATATTGCATTTAGGATAAAAAACCGTAACTTTGCCTTATAAAAAGCAACGGAAATGCTGGAAATCAAGAACGGAACCCTAAGCGGAGTGGAGCATCCCGCGATGGCTGCCGACATTAACTTAGTGGTTGATGCGGGCGAAATGCTCTGTATCTATGCTTGGAGCAGCGACAAACGGCAGGCGATTGTCCACACTCTTTTAGGGTTACAGCCTCTCAAGTCGGGCTTTATGTCGGTTGATGGTGATGTAATCGACGAGCGTTCGGCAGCTTATTATCGAAGTCATACAGCCTTCGTGCCGCGCGATTTACGGTTGCCTTTCAAAACTGTTGGCGAGACTATGCAGGCAATGATGACGGTCGATAAAGACTTGACAAAAGGCACTATTGAAAGCGAATGGCGTAAGGTGGGCATAGCGGATGGCTTGTGGAATGCGCTTGTTGAGCACGTAGGGCAGGATATTTTGCAGCAAATGATGATGGTTGTAGCCGTGATGAGAGGGTGCAACCACATGATTATCGACCTGCTTCCCGGGGCTATGACGCCTGAAATGATGGACTATCTACGGCTGTACACGGCTTCGGGCGGACTGATTGTGATAGCTACTGACGATGAAGAAGTAAAGGGGCAGTGCGATAAGTCGCTGCTCGAACCGTAATGATTAAATAGAACAAGCAATGAATATTGGTTTTATGGGTATCTGTATCCTCGTGATACTGCTGTGTGTCCCGGTATATCTGATTTATTTCTATAAGCTCAATCTGCAGCGCAAGTTTGCCTTGGCTTTGGCTAAAGTCGTGGGTTATTTGGCTTTGACTGGCATCATGTTGGAGTTTGTTTTCCGCATGAACAACATCGCACTGAATATCCTTTGGGTGGTGTTGTTGGCCTTGCTGACTTCGGTGGTGACGGTGAACAGGGCACGCTTGACCATGAAAAGCTATTTCATTCCGGCTTTCATTTCTACACTTGTCGTGACATTCGGCATCGGTGTTCTTGTGGTTCTGGCTGCTTTTTCGACCGAAAATCCCTTTGATGCACGCTATCTTATTCCCGTGACGGGCTTCATTCTTGGTGGCATTATGGAGAGCAATTGCAAGGCACTTGAAACCTATTATGCGGGTTTGAGAAATCATAACGCTCTTTTCTACTATCTTCTGGGTAATGGGGCAAGCCATAATCAGGCTGTAAGATATTTCGTGAAACGGGCTTTGGAACGTAGCATGATACCGTCATTGGGGCGCATGGCTTATATAATAATAGGTGTAACACCAATGGTGATATGGGCAATGTTGCTGGCAGGAAGCGATGTTTATTCGGCTGTTCTGATGCAGTTGCTGACGTTTGCAATGGTGTTGGCAGCCTCGCCTTTAGCCTTGTTACTGACTCTGATGCTTGCCAAACGCTACGCATTCGATGAATATGGCAAGCTGAAATCACAGGAAATGGTAAACAAGGCAGAAGCATGAAAAAGACTTTTCTGCTTGGTTTAGCTTTTCTGACGTTGCTCTTTGGGGCGTTAGGATGTGACTTTGCTAAGGGAGGGCACAAGCCTTTGATAGGCAGTATACGGCAGACGGTCGAAGCATGCGCAGTGAACGACACTGAAACCATTGTCAGAAAGAACATCAAGTACAAGGCCCCTGCAGGCGATGATCGGTTGCTGACACAGCTGGTTCCTAAGGGTATTCCACAACAGTTGTTGCGAAGAGTGGGCTATGTGGTGTCGTATAATCCAGAAACGCATATTCCAAATTGGGTGGCTTGGCAGCTGACGGAGTCGCATACTACCGGCCCTTACAAGCGCAAAGGCATTGAATTTCAGGAAGACAACGAGGCAGAAGGCGTGAAAGTAAACACGTTTGACTACAGTAGGAGTGGCTATGATCGCGGTCATATGTGTCCTTCGGGCGATAATAAGTGGGATAAGACGGCACAACAACAGTCATTTCTCATGACGAATATATGTCCGCAGAACCACAATCTGAATGCAGGTGACTGGAATGAAATGGAAAATCAGTGTCGCAAGTGGGCTAAACAGTATGGCCGTATCTATATCGTGGCAGGCCCAATCCTTTACAATCAGAAGCACAAAACTATCGGTAAGGCTAAGGTTGTGGTGCCGGAAGCATTCTTTAAAGTGGTGCTTTGTATGGAAGGGACACCCAAGGCGATAGGCTTCATCTATAAGAATGAGGCAGGAAACCGACCGAAAGGCGACTATGTGAATAGCATTGATGCGATAGAACGCATTACAGGTTTCGACTTCTTTCCTGCACTTGAAGATGCACTTGAAGCGAAAGTGGAGGCTGAAGCAAACCTTGCTGACTGGTAAAAAACGTTAAACAATAGGCGATTGACCTTACATCATGTAATAAAATGGCTATCTTTGTAGTCTCATTTTATGCATCGCATGAAGATAAAGGAAGTAATTGGTGCCCTTGAACAGTTCGCGCCTCTGCCTCTGCAGGCTGACTATGACAATGCCGGCCTACAGATTGGATTGACAGAAGCGGAAGTCTCAGGGGCTTTATTGTGTCTTGACGTGACCCCGAAAATCGTTGATGAGGCGGTTGCAAAAGGCTGTAATCTCATCGTTTCCCACCATCCGCTCATTTTTCACAAGTTGAATAGGATTGCCGATGAGAATGAAGTGCAGGTGACAGTGCGTAAGGCTATTGAGCAACATGTCGCTATTGTGTCTATGCATACGAATATAGACAGTGCACGAGGTGGCGTGAACTTCAAGATAGCTGAAAAGCTCGGACTGCACAATCTGCATTTCTTTGGTAAGCAGACTGTCGTTGACGGGGTTGAAGGAGGCGAAGGAGTTGTGGGCGAATTCATGGGAGAATTGGCAGCCGATGACCTTGTATTGTTGCTCAAAAAGCGTTTCGATGTGGAGTGTGTGCAGTGCAATCAGCTGCTGCGTAGGCCCATTCGGAGGGTTGCAGTCTGTGGTGGGGCGGGCTCATTCCTGCTTGATGATGCCATAGCTGCAGGTGCAGATGCTTTTATTACGGGCGAAATGCACTATCATGAGTACTTTGGTCACGACCAGGAAATACAGATTGCAGTCATTGGTCACTATCAGAGTGAACAGTTTACGAATGAAATTTTTAAATCAATCATAGAGGAACGGTGTGCTGGTGTGAGTTGTTATCTCACGGAATTGAACACTAATCCCATCATTTATTTATAAGAATTATGGCAAAGAAAGATCCTACAGATTTGTCAGTTGAGGAGAAGTTGAAGACCCTCTATCAGCTGCAGACAACATTGAGTAGCATTGATGAGAAGAAAGCATTGCGTGGAGAACTTCCTTTGGAGGTTCAAGATTTGGAAGATGAACTTGAAGGTTTGCACATCCGCGTAGAGAAAATTCAGAACGAAATCGCAGAGTTTCAGGATGCAGTTGCCCAGAAAAAGCACGAGATTACTGATGCTGAGGCCAGTGTAGAGCGCTATAAGAGCCAGCTTAACGATGTGAAGAACAATCGTGAGTATGACACCTTGACGAAAGAAATCGAGTTCCAGTCGCTGGAAATAGAGCTTTGTAACAAGAAGATTAAAGAGGCAGCGATTAAGATAGAGGAGTGTAAACGCGATCTTGAAAGTACACAACAGAGTATCAGTGAACGTGAAGAAGATCTCAATGAGAAGCGAGATGAGCTGGATGAGATTATGCAAGAGACCCGCGAAGAAGAGGATAAGCTGAAAGCAAAGGCTAAGGAACTCGAGACAAAGATAGAGCCTCGCCTGCTGACAAGCTTCAAACGAATTCGCAAGAATGCCCGTAATGGACTTGGTATTGTTTATGTTCAGCGTGATGCTTGTGGTGGTTGCTTTAACAAAATCCCTCCACAGCGCCAGTTAGACATAAAGATGCATAAGAAAATCATCGTTTGTGAGTACTGCGGTCGCATTATGATTGACCCGGAATTGGCTGGTGTAAAGACAGAAAAGTCTGCTGCAGAGGAGAAGCCGAAGCGTGCAAAACGAACAATTCGCAAGAAGAAAGAAGAGACAGAAACTGCTGAATGAGGCAGCAACTGTAATGGAAACAGGAAACTGAAAGATTGACAATCTTTCAGTTTTTTTTATATTTTGTCTGCTCATTTTTCTTTTTTTCTTATTAAATTTGCAGCCCATAAAAAGGAAAGTGATTGGTAGACAATCTGTAGATTGTATATAGGAATAACAATAATCAATAAAAAAAATAGCGAACAATGCCTAAGTATAATATTACAGAAAAGCGTGAACGGTCGGCCGTTTATCGCGTTCTGATGAGTTCAGAGGTAAAAGATGACCTGCAAGAGAGAATTAATCAAAAGATTATAATCGAGCAGAAGTATAGGGATAAAGACTACAGTGCAAAGCAATTGGCTGATGATTTGGGAACTAATGTGCGTTATGTTTCGGCTGTATGTGCCGAACGTTTCCACACAAACTATTGCGGATTGGTTAATGCACAGCGTGTAAATGAAGCCATGTCAATGCTTGTTGATACGCGATATCTTAAATTTCGCATTGAAGATATCGGAGAAATGGTTGGCTTTTCCAATCGACAGAGCTTCTATGGTGCTTTCTTCCGTTTCAAGAATATGACTCCCAGACAGTATCGTCAGAATTATATGGATAGTCATCCTGAATTGGCTAAGCCGAAAACTACACGCAATCGTTCGCGTAAAACAGCCTGAAAATTTGTTTAAGTGGGATTTTTAGCTTAACTTTGTGTCTTGATTGTACACAACGAAACAGATGAAAACAGTTAAGAAAATAGTTCTCACGGGCGGCCCTTGTGCAGGGAAAACGACGGCTTTGGTCAAGGTTATTGAACACTTTTCGAGCCTTGGCTATAAGGTTTTTACCATTCCAGAAGTGCCGACAATGTTCAGTCAGTCGGGTATGGACTATCTGACGACGAATAAAAAACTTTTTTATGAAGGCGAAAAGGCTACGTTGGAAGTACAGTTGGCGCTTGAGGATAAGTTCCAACGAATGGCTGAACAGTGTGAAGAACCGGCTGTGATTATCTGTGATCGCGGTGCAATGGATATCTCTGCCTATATGAGTTCCGAGATGTGGAACGCTATAACGAAAGATGTGGGAACGAGTACGAGCGAACTTCGCGACCACCGTTATGATGCGGTCTTACATTTGGTTTCGGCTGCAGATGGTGCAGAAAAGTTCTATATTACCAGCAATAACAAACAGCGTACAGAGGGTTTGGAGTTGGCCCGTGTGCTTGATAAGAAGGTGATTGAAGCCTGGACGGGACATCCGCACTTGCGAGTTATCAATAATCATGAGGACTTTAATAACAAGCTTCATCGTGTATTGAAGGAGATTTCGAATGTTCTGGGTATTCCACAACCAATCGTTGAAGAGCGAAAATACATTGTAGAACTGACCGGTGAGATACCAAACTGTATTGAAAGTGAAATCACCCAGACCTATTTAGTGGCTGAACCGGGGTGCGAAGTGCGCTTGCGCCGTCGTGGTTGGCAGGGCAAATACGTCTATGTGCATACGACAAAAAAGAATATTTCTGACACAGAACAGCTTGAAACAGAGCGTCAGATAAGCAAGAACCTCTATACATCGCTGTTGCAACAAGCCGATCCTTATCGGCAAAAAATACAGAAAACGCGCAAGAGTTTCATTTGGAAAGGGCAGTATTTTGAATTGGATAACTTCCAGAAGCCTGTCAGCGGACTGATGATTTTGGAAACAAAAGGCATTGCAGAAAAGGAGTCTGTGAACTTCCCTCCTTTCATTAAAGTGGTAAAAGACATTACAGGTGTGCAGCAATATTATAATTACAATATTGCTTTGAAAGGCTAAGAACAGCACTTTCAAAGCCAAAATGTCAGGGATGTTCCATCTTAAAGGCTGATTTCTTTCAAGAGATTGCCATTGAGATGGAATATTTTTATGGTTCCATTTTCGTATGTTCCAAGCGTCGGAGGATTTCCTCCTTTAGGAAATGTGACCGACCCTGTGTTGCAAATAACGGTGTTTTCTGTCCTCTCAAGCTCCCAAAGATGGGTGTGTCCATAGATAATTGCATCGAAATTACCTTTGGGGCGGTTCACCTTATTATATATATGACCATGCGTAAGCAATAGTTTCTTACCCTCATCTACCAGAAGCATGTAGTCTTGCAGGATAGGAAAGGAGAGCAACATCTGGTCGACTTCAGAGTCACAGTTGCCTCTTACGGCCACAATCTCATTGGCAATGGCATTCAGTTTTTCAGCAATGGCCTTGGGATTCAGGCCCTCCGGCAGTCCGTTTCGTGGGCCATAATTCAATATGTCGCCCATGATGCACATCATGTCGCAATGTTGTTGATGATAGAAATCAAGCACTTTCTCTAATGCCGGCAGTGAACCGTGAATGTCGGATACCAATAGATATTTCATGTTTTCAGCTTCGTTTGAATGTATTTTGTTATGGATGAATTCCAATGCAATATTCGGAATTTTCTCTGGAATACGCAAGTTTTGGAGACGAATAATGCGTAATAAGCATAATGCACATGGAAAACGGATTGTTTTTATCAGTTAGAATGGACTTCTATGAGGGGTGTTGAAGATGTAGTTTCTGTTATTTTAGCTTGTCATCTGCATCAAATGACACGCTGACTTGCATCAAGTGACACGCTAACTTGCGTCAAATGACACGCTGATCTGCGTCAAATCAGCACGTAATTCGACTTATATTGCAAGGCTGTCCGTAATGTGTTGAGGTGCAGGTTGATACAAGTTTCAGACTGATTTGTTGGATGAGGTATGTAGATTGCAAATTAATTAAATGATAATGTTTTACGTATTGCATGTTGATTAAATGTTTCCTGTTTTGAAAACAAAATTAAATCATATTATTTATAAAGTTTTCCAAAAATTTTTGTAATATATTGATAACTAATAACTTGACATTTATTAACACGCAAAAAGTTGTCCAAAATGATTAACTTATATATTTATATGCTATCTTTGCAAATGAATTTCAAACCATATTCACCTATAAAATAATGATACAGACCGTAGTAAAAAGAGACGGACGAATAGTCGGTTTCAACGAACAGAAAATCATGGCAGCCATCCGAAAGGCCATGATGCACACCGAAAAGGGTGAGGATGACGCACTCGTACAGAAGATTACAGACCACATTTGCATTCATGGCAAGAGTCAGATGACCGTGGAGAAAATTCAGGATTCCGTTGAAATGGAGCTTATGAAGAGTGCTCGAAAGGATGTAGCACAGAAGTATATTGCCTATCGCAATCAGCGAAGCATCGCACGAAAAGCCAAGACCCGTGACGTGTTTATGGAGATTGTGAACATCAAGAATAATGATGTGACACGCGAAAATGCCAATATGAATGCAGACACTCCGGCCGGAATGATGATGAAGTTTGCTTCGGAAACAACGAAACCTTTTGTGGATGATTATCTGTTGTCTGAAGATGTGCGTGATGCTGTGGCACATAATTACATTCATATTCACGACAAAGACTATTATCCGACAAAGAGTCTGACTTGCGTTCAGCATCCGTTGGATCATATTCTGGAGCATGGTTTCGTGGCCGGACACGGCTCTTCGCGACCTGCCAAGCGCATAGAAACGGCGGCAGTACTGGCTTGTATCTCTTTGGAAACCTGTCAGAATGAAATGCACGGCGGTCAGGCTATCCCTGCGTTCGACTTCTATTTGGCCCCCTATGTGCGCAGTTCATATATAGAAGATGTGAAAAACTTGGAGAAACTGACGGGACGTGATCTTGCTTCACTGTATCATAAGGAGTTCGATGACTTTATTCTGAAAGACCTTGATGGGCTTGAAGGTGACGAAAGACTTTGTCAGCACGCTATGAACAGGACCGTGAACCGCGTGCATCAAGCTATGGAAGCCTTCATTCACAACATGAATACCATTCACAGTAGGGGTGGAAATCAGGTGGTTTTCTCGTCAATCAACTATGGAACGGATACCTCGGCAGAGGGGCGTTGCATCATGCGTGAACTGCTGAAATCAACGTATGAGGGTGTAGGTAATGGTGAAACGGCTATTTTCCCGATACAGATATGGAAGAAAAAACGTGGTGTAAGCTATCTTCCTGAAGACCGAAACTATGATCTTTATCAGTTGGCCTGCAAGGTAACTGCACGCCGTTTCTTCCCGAATTTCTTAAATCTTGATGCGACATTCAACCGGAACAGCAACTGGAAAGCTGACGATCCGAAGCGCTATCTGTGGGAAGTTGCGACAATGGGATGCCGCACTCGCGTTTTTGAAAACCGTTTCGGTCCAAAGACAAGTGTGGCTCGTGGTAACCTTAGTTTTACGACAATCAACATCGTTAAGTTAGCTATTGAGTGCATGCAAATTGCTGATAAGGAAGAGCGTATCAATGCTTTCTTCGCCAAACTCGACAATATATTGGAGATAACAGCTAAGCAGTTAGACGACCGTTTCCAGTTCCAGAAGACTGCTTTTGCTAAGCAATTCCCGCTGTTGATGACGAAGTTGTGGATTGATTGCGATAAGCTTCAGCCTTCAGACACGATTGAAAGTGTGCTTAATCAAGGCACTCTCGGTATCGGTTTCATTGGTCTGGCCGAATGTCTGAAGGCTTTGATAGGCAAGCATCATGGTGAAAGCGAAGAAGCGCAGGCTTTAGGTTTGAGGATTGTAACGTATATGCGTGACCGTGTTAACGATTTCTCGGAGCGTTATCAGCATAATTACAGTGTGTTGGCAACGCCGGCTGAAGGACTGTCGGGCCGTTTCACAAAGTTCGACCGCAAGCGTTTCGGTGAGATAGAAGGCGTGACTGACCGTGAATATTACACCAATTCAAACCACGTTCCGGTATATTATAAGTGCTCGGCACTGCATAAGGCACAGGTGGAAGCGCCTTATCATGACCTTACACGTGGTGGACATATCTTCTATGTAGAGATTGATGGCGATGCAACGCATAATCCGGAGGTCATTGCTAACGTAGTAGATATGATGGATAAATACAACATTGGATATGGCAGTGTGAACCATAACCGCAACCGTTGTATGGATTGTGGCTATGAAAATTCGGATGCCAAGCTCGATGTCTGCCCTAAGTGTGGCAGCCGACATATAGATAGGTTGCAGCGCATCACAGGCTATTTAGTGGGAACAACAGACCGTTGGAACCAAGGAAAATTAGCCGAATTGAATGATCGCGTGACGCATGTTGATGGTGCTTGTAAGTAAGAATGATATCCCCTCCCTTGTCTGAAGGGAGGGGATTTTGCTGTATTTTTGTTTGGAAAATGGCTATGATAAGTGTTTTGAAAATAGTGCACGACACGATGGTTGACGGCCCGGGATTTCGCACATCTATTTATTGTGCAGGCTGCCCAAATGGCTGCCCAGGTTGTCATAACCCGCAGTCGTGGGATATTAAGAATGGAACGATGATGGAAACTGCCGAAATTATGCAGGAAATCACTAAGGATCCTTTTGCCAATGTGACCTTCACGGGGGGTGATCCGATGTTCCAACCGGAAGGTTTTCTGGCCTTGGCAAAGGCTATCAAGCATCAGACGAAGAAAACGATATGGTGTTATAGCGGCTTTGTTTTCGAAACATTGTTGAAGAGCCCGGCACAGCGTGAATTGCTTCAATACGTTGATGTGTTGGTTGATGGTCCTTTTATAGAGGCGCAGAAAGATACTGATTTGATTTTCAGAGGTAGCAGCAATCAGCGTCTGATTGATGTAAAGCGCTCGTTGGAAGAGGGCATGACCGTGCTGTTGGATTATCGCCCGTTGGAACTCGGCATGTGAAAAGCAGGGAAATAACGGCCAAGTAACTCTGCTTTTTGTAAATATTATATCCTGTTTTTAACACTTCTAAGCTTCTCCTTCTGTAGAAATAAAGAAGCAGAAATAGGGGAGTTACCTCATGATTTAATTGATTTTAGCATACAATATGGCGTGTAATGCATTGTAATTTGATGCAAATTACACGCTTTTTTGCGTCAGAATACGCGATGAAATGATGCAGATTACGCTGTAACTCCATACAGATTGCAATACTTTTTGTCGTGATTTTACTGCGAATATCAGCTTGAAAATTCATAACGTGCTGATTTTCAATAGTTTGTTAAATGCCTGAAATTTGAGCGAATTTGGAGTGAGGAAGATTTTCGTTTCAAATACGCAAATCTGATGAGAGCTATTGTAAAATTAGTTGAAGAAAATTAACATATAATTCGTTTCCTTATAGGAGTTGTCGAAAATAGATACGCTTTGTTGCAACATCTGTAGGAGGATGATGGTTTACCTAAAGGTTGTGATTGAAAGAAAGTTTTCTTTTTGTGGTATCATTGTGTCTGGATTTCGTTTTCGGTAGAAGCAGATCGTCTTGAAAAATTACCTGTTTAGAGGTTGATTTCCAATCAAATTTGTTGAATTTCTTGATAGTTTGGGATGTCCTCTAAATATAAATATTTTTGATAGTTATAATCCATTTTGCAGCAATAGTGTTGGAGACCGTTAGACACAATGAGATAGTCTACGTGGAGTAGCATATTGTAGACCGTGATTTGGTCAAACACTTTCTGTGTAATGGCAATATGGGGTGCCTTGTATTCAATGATGATACGCGGTTTCAGTTCACGTGAATAGAGTACGGTGTCTGCACGAAGATGCTTGTCGCCAATCTTGAGTTTCACTTCGTTTGCCAAAAGAGTTGCGGGGTAACCTTTGTGATTAATCAAAAAATGTACAAAGTGTTGGCGCACCCATTCTTCTGGAGTGAGAGCCACATACTTACGGCGTAAAATATCGAAAATCGTTGGCTTTGTGGGAGTGCGGGATAACTTTATTTCGTAATCGGGTAGGTTTAATGGAATCATTTTATTATTTTTGCAGAGAAAGAACGGGCTGTAGATAAGGGCTTTCTTATAATTACAAGCCTCTATTGCCTGTTTTTTGCAAAGATAAACAATAAAAATAAAATATCGGGATGCCTGAAAAGAAAAATACAGGAACATCGTATGAAACGATAATGCGTGACTTGAAAGCACGCAATTTTTCACCTATATATATATTGATGGGGGAAGAATCCTATTACATTGATAAGATTTCAGATTATATTGCAGATAATGTGCTGAAGCCGGAAGAGCGTGATTTCAATCAAACTATAGTGTTTGGCTCTGATGTTTCGGCCTCACAAATCGTGGATTCTGCCAAGGCTTTTCCAATGATGGCCGAGAAACGGGTTGTGATAGTGAAAGAATCACAGAACTTGAAAGGTACGGAACCTTTGGAGAAATATTTCAAAAATCCAGTTCCTTCCACGGTTCTTGTCTTTTGTCATAAGAATGGAAGTATTGATAAAAGAAAGAAGATTATTCCAGCTGCACAGGCAGGTGGCGCTGTGATTTTTGAGAGTAAGAAACTTTATGAGCGCGAATTGCCTGGATTTATTGAAACTTATTTGCGACAGCATCAAGCCACGGTAGAACAGAAAGCTGCCCAGATGATTGCCGATCATGTGGGAGCTGACTTGAACAGATTGACTTCTGAACTTGATAAGGTCTTGATTTCTTTGCCTGCATCTGACAGGAGGGTGACCCCTGATGTGGTTGAAAAGGAAATAGGAGTCAGTAAAGATTTCAATGCTTTTGAACTACGAAATGCAATCGTTCAGAGGGATATTTATAAGGCGAATTTAATTATAAAATATTTTGACAACAATCCCAAAGCAGGATCGTTGTTTTCATTTCTCCCAATGCTCTTTTCTTATTTCGAAAATCTGATGATAGCATTTTATTCGCCAAATAAAAACAATGAAAATGCTGTTGCAGAGTTCCTGGAATTGAGAAATGGGTGGGCTGCCAGAGACTATCTTACAGGGATGCGAAACTACTCGGGAATGAAAACGATGCAGATAATTTCTAAAATAAGAGAAATAGATGCCAAAAGTAAGGGTCTTGATAACCCAAATACACCTCCGGGAGAGTTAATGAAGGAGCTGATTTTCTTCATTTTGCACTAAACACACCCTTTTTCTACCTCTTTTTCCTCTAAAACGAGCACTCTTGAAGGGTGCTTTTTTTAGGCTTAAATCATTATAAATAAATGCTTTAACCTGTTTTTACCCCCTCTAAAACTCGCGTATTTTCAAAATATAAACCCCTCGTTCAGAATACGCGAGCTATGGCGTTTTTAGCCAATTTAAGCCCCCTTAAATTTAGAGTTAACTTTTATTTGCGTTTACAATGATAAACTTTACGATACTAAACAACAATAATTACACTGCATGTTTGTATATGTAAATGTTGTATTTATGTTTATATAAGCATATTCTTGTTCTTAGCTGCAATATACAAATGTGTATATTTAGATATAAAATCCTATATGCATATATATGTTTCGGATTATAATTTAACATAATAGCATTGATATCCAGTGATTTATACAGTTTTTTCAAATCAAATATCAATATAAACGCCTCGATTCTTATTTCTATATTGCATATCCATATAGATCTTGTTTAATACCAATAAATATCTATCTATAAACCAATAACTTTGCTATACTTCACTATATGAAGCATTATATAGCATTTTGACTTGTAAATTTAGTTTTGTATTTTATATAGTTGTTCTGCCACATGTGTATATGTAGAATTGTAAACTTTACAAATTAAAACATAAATTCTTTGGTTCTAAATTTAATATACAATTGTTGCGTATCTCATTTTTTTGTTTTACTTTTGTAAAATCAATGAAAATTAGGGTAAAGTTCCCTTTTTTGCATGTTATAAGCTTATGAAAGATAGAATTAAAATGATTATGGAGAGTCAACACATGACTCAGCAAACCTTTGCTCAGTTCATACAAATTTCCCCTGCTTCACTCAGCAGTATCTTCAATGGGAGAACCAAACCGACCTTGGCTATCGCTGAAGCTATTAAGGCGAAGATACCATCTTTGTCTACCGACTGGCTTTTGTTTGGTTCAGGATCCATGTATATGGGAGATAAATCTGCATCTGATTCCGGGACAACTGATAACACTTCAGTGCCTCAGGAAGGCTTGGTCGAATTTCCTGGAGCTTCTAACTCCTCCACTCCAACACTGTTTGATCAAGATGTTGTGCACGGTGTTGGAGCAACACTCAATAATACTAAGAAAATAACTACGAAAATAATTGACAATCATCAACGTAAAATTGTAGAGATAAGAGTCTTTTATGATGATAAGACTTGGGAGACTTTTGTTCCTCAAAAAGGTTAACTGTTTGTCGATTTAGTTTTTTTTCTTATCTTTGCATAAATCTAAATGCAAAAGCAAAGATGAAGAAATTCATTCATGATCTGACGGTTAAGTCAGTAGAGGCACTTAGTTCTAAGCACGTGCTTTTGAAGCTTACGTCTGATAGTCCTCTACCGACTATAACGCCAGGACAATTTGTCGAAGTCCGAGTTGATTATTCTCCGTCAACCTATCTTCGGCGTCCAATTTCAATAAACTTAGTAGATTATCAGCAAAATGAACTGTGGCTTCTCATTGCCATGATTGGTGATGGAACGCGACAGTTAGGAAAACTCCATGTCGGAGATACGCTGAATTGTCTTTATCCTTTGGGAAACGGTTTCACACTCCCTACGGATCCGAGTGAAAACATGCTGTTGGTTGGTGGCGGTGTGGGGGTAGCTCCACTGCTTCATTTAGGACATGAAATTAAAGAAAGAGGTGGAGAACCCTCTTTCCTGTTGGGTGCCCGCACTAAAGATGACCTGTTAGAGCTTGACCTGTTTCAGCAACTTGGGCATGTCTATGTGACGACTGAAGATGACAGTTTGGGCGAGAAAGGTTTTGTAACAGACCATTCAGTTCTCAAAAAAGAAAAGTTTTCGCGTATAGCTACCTGTGGGCCTAAGCCAATGATGATGAGTGTAGCGCGTTATGCACATGCAAGAGGCATCGAATGTGAGGTGTCTTTAGAGAATAAAATGGCGTGCGGATTGGGTGCTTGTCTATGTTGTGTTGAGAAGACAACAGAGGGTAATTTATGCGTCTGTAAAGAGGGACCGGTGTTAAATATTAAGAAGTTATTATGGCAGATCTAAATGTAAAAATAAATAACTTAAATTTCAAGAACCCTGTAATGACTGCTTCAGGGACCTTTGGGTACGGTCTGGAGTTTGCAGATCTTGTACCACTTGATGAACTTGGAGGCATTATCGTAAAGGGTACGACATTACTTCCGCGCGAAGGGAATGATTATCCTCGTATGGCCGAAACAGCCAGTGGGATGCTCAATTGTGTTGGATTGCAGAATAAAGGTGTCGATTATTTTTGTTCAAAGATCTATCCACAGATTAAGGATATTGACACGAACATGATTGTCAATGTGAGTGGAAACAGTGCTGAGTCGTATGCTGCATGTGCTCAAAGGATAGATGAACTCGATCGTATTCCTGCCATAGAATTGAATATCAGCTGTCCGAATGTGAAAGAAGGAGGTATGGCTTTCGGTGTGACCTGTGAGGGGGCAGCAAGCATTGTCAAGGCTGTCAGAGCCGTATATCACAAGACATTGATTGTGAAGCTCTCTCCGAATGTGACGGATATCGCTGCAATTGCCCGCGCTTGTGAAGCTGAAGGAGCTGATGCCGTCTCGTTAATCAATACCTTAATGGGTATGGCTGTGGATATTGAAAAGCGACAACCGCTGTTGAGCATCCGCACGGGAGGGTTGAGTGGTCCTGCCGTGAAGCCTGTAGCTTTGCGTATGGTTTACGATGTGGCCCATGCAGTAAAGATACCCGTGGTAGGCTTAGGAGGCATCAGCAGTGCAGAGGATGCGATTGAATTTCTGATGTGTGGTGCCACAGCTATAGAGATAGGAACTGCTAATTTTGTAGATCCTGCGATTACGAAAAAGGTGAAAGACGGAATAAATACCTGGCTTGATGCCCATGGTTGCACCAGTGTCAGGGATATTATTAGTGTCATTTGACCGTAATAATGGCGTACAATATGTGGCGTTCCAATAAAAAGCATTAACTTTGTAGAATAATCATATATAATAATAGGTATAATGGAAAATAAAATCAGCAAATATATTGCTGCTTCATACACGCTGTATGATGTGACAGATGGCAAGAAAGAAGTGATAGAACAGACCGTTGATGAACGTCCTTTCGATTTCCTGAGTGGCTTCGGTATCACTATTCCTGCATTCGAGGAGGCCTTGGTTAATCTTAACAAGGGCGAACATTTCGATTTCACGCTCACTCCCGACCAGGCTTATGGAGACCATAATCCGGAGCATGTGCTTGATCTTGACAAGTCAATCTTCTGTGTCAATGGTAAGTTTGACGATGAACATATTGTTGTAGATGCTGTCATTCCACTTCAAAACGAAGATGGGAACCGCTTCAACGGCCACGTACTTGCCATTTCAGAGGATAAGGTGAAGGTGGATCTCAATCATCCGTTGGCAGGCAAGACCTTGAATTTCGTTGGTGAGATTGCAGAAAACCGCGAGGCGACAAATGAGGAAATCTCCAAGTTTATGAATATGCTCAGCGGTGAAGGTGGTTGCAGTGGCTGCGGAGGTGGCTGTGGCGAAGGTGGTTGTGAAAGCGGCGGTGAAGGCTGTTGCGGTGGCAGCTGTGGTGGCGGTTGCCATGAATAGGATGAAAAAACAGGCATGATGAGAAACTCTTTTGGCAATATATTCACGCTCACTACCTTTGGTGAAAGTCACGGTGTGGCTGTGGGAGGCGTTGTTGATGGTATGCCTGCCGGCATAGCTATCGACATGGAGTTCATCCAGAACGAACTGAACCGCCGTCGACCGGGCCAGAGTAAAATTACTACAAGCCGTGCTGAACCGGACAAGGTAGAGTTTTTCAGTGGTGTCTTTGAGGGTAAATCCACGGGAACTCCAATCGGTTTTGCTGTCTACAACACTAATCAGCACTCGAAAGACTATGACAACATGCGTGATTTATTCCGCCCTTCGCATGCCGATTTCACGTATTATGCAAAATATGGGCTACGCGATCATCGTGGTGGTGGTCGCTCTTCGGCCCGCATCACCATAGCCCGCTGTGTGGCAGGAGCCTTGGCCAAGCTTGTGCTCCGCAAGCTGAATATCAGTGTCAGAGCTTATACTTCGCAAGTGGGAGACATTGCGCTTGACCACGATTACCGTCATTACGACCTCAACACCACAGAAGATAACATCGTTCGTTGCCCGGATCAGGAGATGGCTGCACGCATGGCAGCACTCATTGCACAGGTAAAAGCAGAAGGAGACACCATTGGTGGCGTCATCACTTGTGTTATTCAGGGTTGTCCTGTAGGACTCGGAGAACCGGAGTTCAGTAAACTTCATGCCCAGTTGGGAGCCGCCATGCTCGGTATCAACGCCGTGAAAGGCTTTGAATATGGTATGGGTTTTGCGGGAGTGGGACAGCGTGGCAGCACCATGAACGATGCTTTTGTGTCACATCATGGTCAGATTTCAACGGTAACCAATCATAGTGGAGGAATTCAAGGAGGCATTAGCAATGGCGAGGATATTTATTTTCGCGTTGCATTCAAGCCTGTGGCTACGCTTCTCATGCCACAACAGACCGTCGATATCCAAGGTCATTCTGCAACGATAGATGTCCGTGGGCGTCATGACCCCTGCGTATTGCCGCGAGCTGTCCCTGTTGTTGAAGCTATGGCTGCTATGGTAATATTAGACAATTATCTTCTGAATTTGACCACAAAAGTATAAAAAGAGTAATTTTTTTTACTTATTTTATACTTGGGTAGTTTCAACTACCAAATGCGAATTTACT
>NZ_KV817568.1:0-3910 GCF_001814685.1 Prevotella sp. HMSC077E09
AGATGATGTGGAAAGATGGCGGAAACTCTGAAGTTCTGCATTCCTCGAATGCAAGCCTACTCCGAGTTACTGTATTCAATGAATGCAGTAACACGACATGGACTTATCAACCTCTTTCTTGATATTGGCAAGGTGTGTCTTTGTGACACAAACCGCCGTTTGTACCACAAAGACCCTTGCCCCGAAAGGGGTATTTAATCACTCCAAAGTCGTGATTAAAGAAACAGAAAAAATAGATGCCTATGAATAACGAAAAACCAAAGAAACGCATCTCTAAGAAGTGCGGCGATTTCCCTGACAAGTGGGAAGATTGGCACTTCCGTCTACCCGAAGAGAAAAACCAACTGAGAATTATTGACCTTTACAGGAAATCAGGCTGTCGCTCCAAATCTGAATTTGCACGGGCAAGGCTATTGGGAGAAAGCTTTAAGGTGATAACAGTGGATAAATCTGCAATAGAGTATTATCGTAAGCTCTCATCGCTTACAGATGAGGTACACAAGATTGGGGTAAACTACAATCAGTTGGTGCGCATCCTGTACACCACAGAGCGACTGCAGATTTTCGAATCCATTCTAAAAGAGATATGCTGCCTAACAAAAGAACTCCACGATCTGCAAAAGCAAGCCGTGGAGTTGACAAATGAATTTAGATGGCGATAATTGCGAATCCTATAGTACTAGATAGTAAAGAACTTTGTTTACTTGCTATGCCTCAAAATTATTTTTCTGCTTTATTTTGCCACTCATCAGCAAGATTTTCCCAGTTTATTTCTCTCGTTTTTTTACCAGTCCAAACATCCCAGTAATCAGGATCATTAGACTGTGGGCGTTGTTCATCACGCAATGTTCGCATTTTTACCATAATAGGCAACTCTGATGCCCAGCCTAACAACACTGCATATTGCGAGGGAAGCGATGGCATTTCACGGAGAATCCCCCTCATATTGTCTGGCAATAAACGATGAATTAGTTCTTGATCTCGGTCATTAGATATACGATGCAATAAGAAAGAATTGCATTGAGACAAGACAGTAGGAGATAATTCTGATGGTCTTTGTGATGACAAAACAAGCCCTAGTCCGAATTTTCGTCCCTCTCGGGCAATCTTTTCAAAAATTTTACAACATTGAATAGTTGGTCCTGTATTTTCTGTATCATCATTGTATCGCTTGACAAAATAGTGAGCTTCTTCCATAACCAAAACGGTCGGTAGACATTGCTTATTCAGTTTAAGGTAACGTTGTTGTGTTTCAAATATCATACGAGCTACAACTGCCGTAACGATACTCGTTACATCAGATGGAAGTAAAGACAAGTCAATTATTGTCAGCGATTCTTTATTATTAGCTCCTATATAGTTATCTAGCCAATCACTTAACTTGAGAGAATCATTATCAATGACTTTCTTGACGCGTACATCTGTCAGTAATGTTTTGATACGAGGCATTAGAGTCACGATATAAATATAATCTGTTGTTTTGAGTATTTCTGCATTAGCCTCTATGGAACGTACAAAATTATCACCAGTGAATGGGATAGGACTATCTTCATCTGTAGGCAAAAACTCTTCCTCCCGACCACCAGATTTAATATAGACATCCTTTAATCTGGCTATTAAATCATCTATTTCCTTTTTCGTGTAATCATAATGAGGAAATTTTCCTGACCTAGCATTTGTTAGTGTTTCAACTAGTTCTTGAAATGCTTGAATCGCCGTATTTAGTTCTTCTGAGTATTCTTGTGCACCTGTAATTCCACTTGCCCATTTTTCGACGGATTGATGAAAATTCTTTGGGAACGGAAATTTTCCCCAAGGGTTACCAGATGCTTTGTGGACCTCAATAGCATCAATAACAGTGCGAACATAGTTTGCCAGCTCTCGCTCTTGTGTCTGCCCTTCAAAAGCGTTTCCACTTCTTACCGACTTTAGTGCATGAACGATTGTCGTCCTGTGTGTTTTCGGAGAGGCTTTGGTGAATCCACACCACTCGTCAGTATTCCAAAACCACAGTGGAACTTCAAGTTGTTTTTCAGCCTCCCCTTCTACATTTACCGTGTAGATATTTGCATTAGGCTTATCTGCAAAGGCTTTGCTATACTCCCCATTCGGATCTAATACAATAAAGCGACTATTTACATCCCCTTCCATATCAACAAGTTGCTCTCTGGCACCTTCAATAGACCATCGTATCAAACCTGCTACAGAACAAGATTTTCCACTACCAGTATTTCCAAGCACAGCAAGATGACGTCCAAACAGACGATCAGGGTCAATCATCACCTTGGCATTACCGACTAACGGGCTGTTGCCAATATACACTCTTCGGTTATCTCCTGATTCGACAATAGAACGCAACTGTTCATCTGTGGGCAATATGACTATATCACCAACAGAAGGAAAGGACTCTAAGCCACGCTTAAATTTATAACCACCTTCGGAAGAACGAAGGGTACCCACAGGTTGAAGTTCCATTTTTCTTAGAGGAAAAGGCAAATCAATCAGCCCAAAGTCTTGAAAGCCTCTTCGTTTAGGATAAGGAGAACGTTGGATTGTAATCCATGACACTTGTCCGACTACAAAGCCAAGGTCAATAGGAATCATAACATAGCCATTGATGCGTGGAAAACTTCGAGGTGTACCTGTATTCAAAGCTACACTCTCTGGAGACTCTACATCAAGTTGTATTTCTATTCTATCTGGAGATATATATTCTACAGTTCCTATACGCAGTGAAGCAAGGTACTCAATGGGCGTTGTAGACATAAATATGTAATTAGGATTATGAATTAGTGTTTGTTGTGTAAGCAGATACCTCTGTTATAGGGGAGTCAGAATGAACCGTTGTGGTAGATTTGTCTATATTTGAGACTGCTCCCATACGGTGTTGTAGTAGTTCTGCCATTCTAATTGTAGCTCTGTCAATGGCTGATTTCGGTAGGTAGTCATTGGCAAGATTCGTAATATCCCCCAAATTATTCCCTATCAATACTGACATCTGAGCTTTATGTGCTGACTCCGAATAAAACTTTAAGATGCGACCTATTGGGTCATTGTATGAAATAATGACCAGATGCGTTGAAGGTATTGCGAGCATATCATGAATGACTCTATTTATATGCTCGTCCGCAAAGCCATAGCCATAAGTAACCAAAGTACTATTAGGTCTACAAATAGAAGCCGCAAAATCTCGGAACAATTCCACGTATGGATATTCGGATGTTTCTCGATCTTTAGCGGAGTTGGGATAAATCATTAACTTCAATGCATCTGCACCATGTAATCCAGGAGCCTGTAGATAAGGATCAATGCTATTTGCTCCAAATGGAAGCCCTATACGGCGTATCTCTTCACCATTCTGCACCCAATCAACAGAGCCATGAAGTTTTGTTAGACGTGCTACGCCTTCCAAATAACGAGGCTCTCCCCTAATGCCTGGAGGATTGTAATGAATATCTAAATTGAGCCTTGAAGAGCGAAAAATAGGCATCATAGTCCCTACGAAACGATCCATGAGATGAATCCCAGCCAATTCTGCTCCAATTTCTATAAGTCGGTCGTAATTTGTTGTGAAGATGTTAAGCCGTTCTTTGTTTCCTGTGCGACTTGCAAAACTTAGAAGAAAATTAACTAATACCCGATAGGCGTTCTCTCGCTTTTCTTCCACAGCAACTGCAATACCTTTCTCTGACTTTAGTATGGATATTGCAAATTCTGAAACAATAGAGTTCAATTCCTGTTCTAATGTCTGCGCTTTGTCTGTTTCTCCTAAGATCTTTAAGCCTCTGAGCAAATCATTTGCTGTTCTTATTTGGTCCTCAATATTACCATTCTCACGACCACTAGCTTTCGCTGATTCCTGAGCTGCAGTTTCTATGGCGCAACCGATAAACCCTGTGGGGAGGGTCTA
>NZ_KV817569.1:0-365 GCF_001814685.1 Prevotella sp. HMSC077E09
CGCTAAGATTGAGGGTAACCGTATGCACCTGCTTGTCAAAAGCATTGAGGTGGACGGCCATATCATAGCCGTCAAACTCTCGGCATACGACACAGACGGACAGGAGGGAGTGTATATACCAGGCTCGGAGGACATCAATGCGCTTAAGGAAGTTGGGGCGAACATCGGTGGTTCAATGGGCACATCCTTTACCTTCGCTTCCTCTGCCAAAGACCAAATTATCTCAGAGGCTGCACGTGGGGTGATGCAGGGCGCAAGTCAGCTGCTTCAGAAGAAACTGCGCACCATCAAGGTAACGCTCAAGGGTGGCTACCGCCTTTTCTTGGTTCAGTCCAAATAAAACAATCGAAAATGATAAGTAAAAA
>NZ_KV817570.1:0-326 GCF_001814685.1 Prevotella sp. HMSC077E09
TCTATGATATACCGCGAAGCGGGTAGGAGGACTTAACTTTGAATTTCAGGCCTCCTCGTCGCAAGCGACATTGGAGAATATCGGAAAATATCTTAGAATATATAACGTTACTTCAAAATAAACGATATACATATTCTTTGATATTCTCGAATATTCTAAGATATACTGCGAAGCAGGTAGGAGGACTTAACCTTGAATTTTAGGCCTCCCCGTCGCAAGCGACATCGAAAAATATCAGAGAATATATTAGAATATATCACGTTACTTCAAAATAGATGATATCCATATTCGTAGATATTCTTCAATATTCTATGATATACCGCGAA
>NZ_KV817571.1:0-1017 GCF_001814685.1 Prevotella sp. HMSC077E09
ACTTCCGTCTTGTGCTTTCCGCCTTTGACTTGATGCGCTGCTTTTCCTCTGAGGTACACCTTACCTTGATAAACTCTGTCTTGTTCATCTTCTGCTCTTCCTTATTCTGTTGCTGCCACTTGGCTGGCTTTCTATTATATCTGTCCATATAAGTTTCTTTGAAAGTTAATCATTTTAGATGATTTGTTGTTGCTTAATTTCTGGACACTGACCGATGAGAACGGAGTGATTACGGTCTTATCTCCCCGACAGTCTGACGAGGGGAGCAGGGCGCAGTTTGTGGGTACAAACTGACGTCTTGCAATGTCAGTGATAAGACCATTTACGCAAGAGGCGTTTTGCAGCCGAAAAGTGAATGTCGTGCATTCTGTGTTTAACTGTGTTCGTGGTGTTCTCATCATTCAGATGTCTGCTTGCTAAAAATATGATGTCATATTTGCCCAAATATGACGTTTCATTTACGAGAATATGATATCATATTTTAATGCGATAGTAGGATTAGAGCGGGAAATAAATCTTTTGAAATTCATCCCTCGCCCCCCTCCTGCGGTTTATAACCTCCTCCATTTCTCTATGTCCTCACCGTACTCCTCCAGATGGAGGCGCACGATGTTCTCCACTAAATTTGAGAGGTTGCTGCGCCTGTCACCCAACCTGTGGACGACGAAGTCGGCACGTTCCTGTGTCTCCCTGCTCAGATAAGCCGCATTTCGGTCGTTCAATTTGGACGGAACAAGGAACGCCTGTTTGTAGGCTTCAAGCGTTCCCCGTCTCATCTTGGCACTGATGCGCCGTTGAATGGTTGCATTCTCTGTGTGCAGTGTAGGTTCGGATGGCGTGGCATGTTCCACCTCTTGTTGCTTTTGAATAAAATTCATTCTCTTTGCCTGAAATTCGGCGATGGTTTTTTCACTTGAACTTTGAGCTTGACTTATAACCAAAAGATTCTTCGATGAAACGATCCATTTCTTCTGTGTTTTTTTCTTTTTCATCACTCTATCTTATTTTAAGTTTGAC
>NZ_KV817571.1:1117-9934 GCF_001814685.1 Prevotella sp. HMSC077E09
CATCACTCTATCTTATTTTAAGTTTGACTTGTTTGGGTCCAGCCGTTTTCGTTTCGGGTGCTTAAAAAGGTAGGGATTAGGGAATGCAAGGTTTTTCGGGAAAATACTACCCGCAGGGCTGGAGATTTTTCCCGAAGATAGGAGGCTTGGCCTTGCTTTCCCGTCAAATCCCGGAGTTACCTTTACGCCCAGAACGAAAATGACTGTCTGATGTGGCTCACTGAAAGGCGCGAAAATGGAGGTAAACGGAAGTAGAGGCAGATTAGATAGAAAACTTCAAAAGAGAAATCCGTGAAAAAAGTACCCCCCCAACAAAAAGAGCATAGCCAGTTGCGTGAAACTGGGCAAACCACCTGCAAGGAAGTATGGCTTTATCTGTCTGGCCAGACGTGTCAGATCGGGCGGTCATACACGGCTTTCCGCTTTCGGCTCAAAGGAACAGCAAAAAAGAAAAATCATCTGAAAAACCGTAAAAGCACCTCTTTGGCATAAGCACAAAAGAAATGGGCCTTGCCTCATCAGTCTAAACTGTTGTTTAGGCGTGAGGCAAAGCCCTTTTCTCCGCTTATGCAGTAGTCGGCACACGTTCGTTCAAAATCCTTTTGGGCGATGGTGTGTTGACAGACAAAAACCGATTTTACGGAATGTTGTTATGTTTATATTGGTAATATTTATTATTATAATTATAAAAACACGCTAATCATTTTGTCATTCGGACTATCTTTATTAAATTTGTAGATTATAGCAATAGTTATGCAAATGAAGCGGATAAATCGACTGAAAATAGTGCTTGCGGAACAAGGTAAAACCGGGAAATGGTTGGCGCATGCATTAGGTAAAAATGAATCGACAGTCTCTCGTTGGTGTACAAACGAAGTTCAGCCTTCGGTAGAAACACTACTGACGATTGCCGAAACTTTAAAAGTTGATATTAAAGAATTACTTTGTTCTACGCAAATGTGTAATCAATATGATAGTATCCAAATATAAAGCAATCGATTTTTTCTGCGGAGGAGGCGGAATGACTTTCGGTTTAAGACAGGCAGGGATTAACGTTATAGCAGGTGTGGACTTTGATCAAGATGCCAAAGAAACGTATGAATACAATAATCCCGGAAGTGTTTTCATTCAAACTAATATAAAGAATTTACGGAGCAATTATTTTGAGCGAAAATTCGGGATACGGAAAAATGACGACTTTTTGATTTTGGTAGGATGTAGTCCCTGCCAATTTTACAGTATAATTAATACGGATAAGAATAAAGCTTTAAAATCGAAGGATTTATTAAAAAATTTTGCTCGGTTCATCGAATATTATAGACCGGGATATGTATTAGTGGAAAATGTTCCGGGTATAATCACAAATAAAGATAGTATTTTACCTTATTTTCTACGAAAATTGGAAAACCTCGGATATAAAAATCCTGTTTATAAGGTTGTAGATATGAGCCATTACGGCGTACCTCAAAGTCGTCGAAGATTTTCTCTTATCGCAACACGATTGGAAAATGTCAATATACATTTACCTAAAGCGGACGATAAAGAGACCGTATTAGCCGATTATTTAGGTGAAGGGAACGGTTTTCCCAAAGTTAGCGCAGGACATAAAGACGGTAGTGTGTTTAACCATACGGTTGCCAGATTAAGTGATATATGCCTTAAACGATTGGCAAAGACCAAACACGACGGCGGGAACAGACTTGATTGGGCAAACGATCCGGAATTGCAATTACCTTGCTTTGTAGGAAAAGACGATTGCTTTAAAGATACATTCGGGCGTATGTGGTGGCATCGACCGGCTTCGACTATTACAACTAAATTTTATAGTATCTCAAACGGACGTTTCGGACATCCGGAAGAAGATCGGGCTCTTTCTTTACGGGAAGGTGCAACATTGCAAACATTCCCGAAAACCTATGTGTTTAAAACAAATAGTATTGCCGCAACGGCAAAATTAATCGGCAATGCTGTTCCGTGTGAATATGCTCGGCGATTAGGTGAAACGATAAAAGCACAGGAAAACAATGGCACAATTTAAAACTCGGGCAAGAGCTCTCGACTTATTGGGGCGACAACAAATTGCCGGTATCCCTACAGCCATTAACGAGCTTATAAAAAATGCGCATGATGCGTATGCGGATAAATTCGATATCGATTTTCTCCGATGTAATAATCTGCTGGTATTACGCGACGACGGGCTCGGTATGACAAAAGAGGAATTTGAAACTCGTTGGCTTACGCTCGGGACCGAAAGTAAATTGGCAAATAAAAAAAACAGTTTACCGCCCATTGACATATCAAAGCCAAGACGTCCTATCATGGGAGAAAAAGGTATCGGAAGATTGGCTATTGCATCAATAGGAAGTCAGGTTTTGATTGTATCGAAAGCAAAATTAAGATCTAAAGAATATGATATTGTTGTGGCTTTCATTAATTGGGAGATATTCGAGTTGCCGGGGATTAACTTGGAGGATATAGTTATTCCGGTAAGAGAATACTCTCATATGCCGAATGCTGCCGATATTGACAATATTAAAAATGAAGTAATACAATCCCTTGATAAATTAAACCAAAAAGGACTTATTGATGATAAGGATTTTGAAAAAATAAAAAGTTCTATCACGTCCTTTCAAGTTGACCCATGCCAACTTTCCTTACAACTACAACAAGGATTTGAATTAACCAATGGTTGCGGCGGAACTCAATTTTTCATCTCCCCGGTTTACGATACAATTATTTCCGATATAGAGGGAGACGGCAATTCGGACGAAGCTACAAAAATCGAGAAAATGTTGATGGGATTTCACAATACAATGACCCCCGATCATCCTTTCCCCGTCGTTGACATTTCATTTAGAGACTATAGGACGAACGATGGAAGTTTTGTCAGCATCATAGATAAAGAACATTTTTTTACAACAGAAGAATTTGAATTGGCAGATCACCATTTTCAAGGGCGATTTGATGAATTCGGACAATTTAAGGGATTAGTAAAAATATATGGAGAAAAAACATACGATCACATTGTAAATTGGCGGGATAACTCTTATAGAGAAACCGAATGCGGTCCGTTTAAAATCAACTTGGCGTATTTACAAGGAGAATTGAAAAGTTCTCGTGTAGATGTCGAAAATTATGCCAGAATTAAAGCCAAAGGAGATAAATTCGGAGGTTTATACATATATAGAGATAATATTCGAGTTCTACCGTATGGGGACTCCGATTATGATTTTCTGGATATTGAAAAAAATCGTTCGAAACGAGCATCAACATATTTTTTTTCTTATCGACGAATGTTCGGTGCTATTGAAATAGCGGACCGAGAACATAGCGGTTTGGTGGAGAAAGCCGGACGCGAAGGTTTTATTGAAAATAAAGCATATCGTCAACTTCAAGCAATTTTAAAGAACTTCTTTGTACAACTTGCCGCTGATTTTTTCAGCGAAAAAAACAAAACTGCACAATCAGAATTTTTCAATCAGAAGAAAGACGAGTTCAATGCGTACCATAACGCGCTTGAACGTCGGGACAAATTAGCTAAATCGAAAAAGGAAAGATTTGCTCGTGAGCTCGATATCTTTTTTGCCGGTTTAACGGAACATAAATTCGAAAACGAACTGGAAGGGCTACTTACGAATTTTAGGAATGATTTACATTCTGTTTTATACATTAACGATGCGGATGAAGCAAGCCAGAAGATAATTGATCTGGAATTCGCCATGAGACAAAAAGTTGCCGATTATAAAAAAAGAATATCGGTAACAAGTCCCAAAGGATTTGCGATGTCAAAATCAATGAGAGCAGATTTTGATACATACCTTAATGAGTTTAAAATTCTGGAACAAACGGTATTTAAAAATATCAATGAAAATATTGATCAGCTAATCGATGATTATACGGCACAGTTGAATCTGGAAATAAGTAAGCGAAAGAGGTTGGAGCAAGCGGTGGAATTGATTTCAACTGAAGCTTTGTCTCTTAATAAGAAGAAGAAAAGTGAAACTAATGATGTCGTTTCCGATGTCTCCCGTAAGATTAAAGAACTTACGAATGAACTGATAATCGATTTGGATAATCAAATACGAAACGTTAAGGTTCAGTTTAAATCGTTGGCAACCAGTAAAGCCGAGAATTTTGATTTGGTAGCGGAACGCAAGAGAATGGAAGCTGAAATAGAATCCATTAGCAGTCGAAATACGGATGTTATGGAACGTATAATTCGGCAATTTGAAAGTTTTTATATTGAGAAAAATGAAAACGGTCAAATAATTACAAATGATCAAATAGCGGAAGCTACTTCGGAAGAGTTAGAGGAGTTACGGGAGCGATTACAATCGGATATTGAATTAAGCCAATTAGGGTTGGCTGTCGGAATATTGCATCATGAATTCAACGGTACGGTGAATTCGATTCGACATAGTCTGAAAGATCTAAAAGCATGGTCGGATGTAGACATCAAATTGGAAGGAATATATAAAAATATCAAGGTAAATTTCGAGCATTTGGACGGCTATCTAAATTTGTTTACCCCGCTAAACCGGCGGTTGAATCGGCGTAGGGAAGATATCTCTTTATTGGATGTTAAAACATTTTTAATAGATTTGTTCAAGTCTCGTCTTGAACGACATAATATAGCTTTTAAACATACAAAAGGTTTCGCAGGTCGAAAAATACATGGATTTCGTTCTACATTTTATCCTGTATTTGTGAATATCATTGATAATGCTATCTATTGGATGAAACAAAGTGATATTCCTGAAAAAATAATTCGGCTACATGCGGATGATTCGGGAGTATATATTTCCAATAATGGTATTGAAATAAAACCCCAAGATAAGGAACGAATCTTTGAATTGAGATTTTCCAGAAAACCCAGTGGAAGAGGATTAGGATTGAGTATCAGTAAAGAGGTCTTGAATGCAGAGAACTATGATCTATCTCTGGTACAACCTAAGGAAGGCTCTACAGTTACTTTTAAAATTCAAAAAATGCAATAAAAATATGGCTGACAGATTTATTAAGCAATCGAAAGAGATTGCAAACAACTTTATACAAAATATTGTCTTTATTGATGACAAAGCATATAAGAATGATATTACTAACAATGCATTTAGCGCATTAGATGTATCGAATGTATTTGCACAATCTGGAAAAATCTGTGCTATATATGCACCCAAATCCATTTCTGATGTTAATAGTTACAATACTATACTAAATAAAGCAGATGTTGTCATTTTAGATTGGTATTTAGATATAAAAAAGGAGGAGAACCAAGTTGAAGATCTCGATGCAGATGTAGATAATGACGAACCACGTGGAGAGTTTACATTGGAATTAATATCTGATTTATTATCACAAAATGAGAAGTTGAAATTGATAATCGTGTATACAGGAGAAACTAATTTATTTGATATTACAGACAGTATTTATCAGAAAATTGGTCAGACTGATTCTTGTAAAGAAGATTGCGTTATTCGATCTTTAAATTCTAGAATATTAGTTCGAGCTAAAAGCCAAAATTCGGAAACACAATTTAAATATAATAAGGAGTTGAAAGACAAAATAGTATCGTATGAAAGTCTTCCGACTTTGATTGTTGAAGAATTTGCAGACATGACCAATGGTTTATTGTCTAATTTTGCTTTATCATCGATATCGGCAATAAGAAATAATACATCCAGAATGTTAAGCGTCTTTTCTCCCCAATTGGACCCAGCATATCTCGGCCACAAAATATTATTGGAAAATACCTCCGAAGCTAAGGGACTATTGATAAAAATATTTGGCGAAGCTATTTCGGAATTATTGGAGACGACAAATATTGATACAAAGGATTGGATTGACAACTGGATTGAAAACCGTATTAAAGATAAATCGATAAATATAAATGGAGTCTCTATTGACAAATCGAGAGAGCTTTTAAAAACGATGTTAAGTTCTGAGCAATCTCGACTTAAAGATAAGTATAAAGAAGCTTCCAAAAAAGATATGTCTATTGGAGAGGAGAAGAAATTAGAATCACATACTATAGAGTTATTTGCTTATGATGGTATTGATGTAAATAAATCGAATGTGGAGTTTGCCATTTTAACGCATCATAAAAATATATTTCATCCTGCAATTGAGGCTCCTATATTAACACTTGGAACAGTTATAAAATCTGTAGACAGGTATTATGTTTGTATTCAGCAAAGATGCGATTCGGTGAGAATTAAGGAGGAAAGACGGTTCCTGTTTTTACCTTTAGAGGAAAGAGGCGAATATCCGCTAATTGTGAATAATGGATCAAAATTATTTACAAATAAATCTTCGTTTGCAATAAAAACAATGAAGTTCAAGCCGAAAGAAGGTGCTACAATTATTCAAGCATCAAAAAAGGAGGACAAATATGTATTCTATTCTTCCTATGGAGAAACTTATGAGTGGGTAGTGGACTTAAAAGAAATGCAAGCACAACGTATTGTGAACAATTATTGTGCGCAGTTGTCCCGTGTAGGATTAAATGAATCCGAATGGTTGAGATTACAAGCTAAGTAACACAATGTCTGATATTTTCTCTTCTCAAAAACGATCGGATATTATGTCTAAAATCAGCGGAAAAAACACAAAACCGGAGATTTTAGTTCGTAAGTTTTTATTTTCAAAAGGATTCAGATATCGTATTAATGTCAAAACATTGCCAGGTAAACCTGATATAGTTTTACCTAAATATAAAACAGTAATATTTATAAACGGATGTTTTTGGCATGGACATAATTGTAAAAAGGGGAAATTACCATCCTCAAATATAGATTTTTGGAAGGAAAAAATATCAAACAACAAATTACGTGATGATAAAAATTCCGATTTACTTATAAAACTCGGCTGGAAAGTTATAATTATATGGCAATGTGAAGTTAGTAAGATTGATAATAGGATAAAAATACTTAATAAGTTACTGGAAGATATCAAACAACAATAATCACGAGATATTAAATCTAAAATACAAATGCATTAATCGAGAAAATATATGAAAAACTTATTCTATGGTTCGGGTTTTAGTCTTATCTTTGCAGTAAAGAGTTCTTTGAAGGTTACGCAAAGCGCAGAAGGATAATGCAGTAGATAACTAACTAAATCGTAACCTATTACTATCAAGAGCGATTAACCTACACTCATTTCCTATAAATTACACTCTTTTCGTAACTTCATGCAACAAAGATATAAAATAATGGGCTTACACACTTTTATTGGACGGATAGAGCGGTGCTCCCCGAAACTGTCCATTGCCAAGAACTTCCTCTTCGCCTGCATTCCTTTCTTCGGGGTGTAGGTTAGGGGGCATCTGCGTATGCAGTCTGCGATTGAGCTTCATCCACATTACACCGAAGAACCTCACGAGTTCGCCCTCCGTCATGGTAATGCCTCCGTTTTCTTTTCGGACAACATGCATATTGTCTCCCCAATCAAGGTAACTGCGCTGATTGGTTATGCGTGCTTTTTTTGTGAGTATTGATTGCTTTCATACCGCCTCCTCCTTTCTTTCATTTGAACTGACAACCAATGGTATTGTCTTAGTGTTTGTTGCTGCTTCCACATCTGCATTTTCCATATTTTTGTCCTTAGCCTTGTACTTGGCGATGAGCCTGTCCATGTCCTCCGAAATCTTATTATCGGTTACTTGCGCATAGGTTTGTGTGCTGGCGATAGATGCGTGTCCCATCATCTTGGCAATGCTCTCTATGGGAATGCCAGCACTCAGACTCATCGTGCCGAACGTATGTCGTGCCATATGGTAGGATAACCGCTCTCTAATGCCGCAAGCTTTGCCCACAATGCTTAGCTTTGCACTCATTACGCTTCGGCTGCTATCACAGGGAAAGACAAGGTAATCTGTCCTTGTTTCAGTTTCACCTTTTTCTTTCACCGATTGCATTATTCCTCCATTTCTTTCCTGTTCAGCCTTGCAATGTTCGATGATGGCTTCCGCTATCGGATGTAAGGGCACGACAAACTCCACCTTTGTCTTCTGCCGTTCCTTGCGGATATACTTCTGCCCGTCCGCTGCCGTTTGGATATGTCCATATTGCAGGCATTCCATGTCGGAAACAGCCAAGCCTGTAAAGCAAGCGAAGATGAACATTCGCCTTGCCTGTTCTGCCTCCTTGTCGTTTACTTTCAAAGCCATGAGCTTGGCCACATCACTCTTTTGCAGGAAGCGTATCTTCTGTTCCGTTTTCTCGTACTTGGCATTTTCAAAGGGATTACAACGAATAACCCTTTGCCTGACCGCACGGTACATCAACCTACTTAGCCAGCAAAGATAGCGGTTGATGGTTGCAGCTGCCAACCCTTGCTTTTTAAGAAAGAAACGATATTCTTCAAACAAATCTTCCGTAATGATGGTTACAGGTATATCCTTGACACCTTTATCCTTGACAAACTCGCATAACAGCTTGTCGGAATAGCAAAGATTTTGGTACGTGCTTTCTGCTTTTGATTTACCCACGCACTCTTTGACGGATTGCAATTCCGTCTTGCTCATGGCAAGCAACGTTGTCGGATGGATGGCAATACCTTGCAAGCGGTTCTTGATAAGTTCCACGCCTACCACTCCATCACTTACGAGCAAATCCCGATAAGTATTTTCTACAAGTTCTCTGAACACTGTTAGCTTTTTGTTTATCCTTTTGTCGGTAGTCTGTCCTTGTTTGGCATTCCACTCTGCCAGCAGGCATTCCTCGCCTGTGGTTATGGCGGAACTCTTCCCATCTATGGTAATACGGCAGAGAATGGTAGTCCTTCCGTCTGCCTTTGTCTTCTGTCTGTTGATATAGA